>JBEIQF010000101.1:0-10324 GCA_040376635.1 Halobacteriovoraceae bacterium | reverse complement strand
CGCTCGAGCGTCTTGTGAATTGCTTTAAGCACTATCTTGAGAACTCAAATGACTGGTCAACGATTGTGAAGTTTCAGGAGTCTGACGGCTACTCAATCGAATCGTCACCGATTGATGTCGGCCGCAAAATCCATGATGAACTACTCGCAATGAGCTCTTCAGTCGTGTTCACGTCTGCGACTCTCGGTAATGCGTCAGGAGATTCCGGTGTTCAGGGTGTAGAGTGGATGACTGGTTACTCGTATCTCTCACCGGATAAACGTTTTAAGACTGGTCTCTATCTTGATGCGGTTTACGATTATAAGAACAATTCTAAAGTGTATCTCTGCCCGGATACACGCAATATTTCTGATCCATTATTTGTGCACGATCTTTTGAAAGAGGTGAATCCTTTGATTTCAAAACTCGGTGGAAAGACGCTTCTGTTATTCTCGTCGCGTCTGCGTTTTGAGATGGCGACAGACATTATCCTAAAAGAATTCGAAGGGAAAATTCCTGTCTTCGTTCAAGGTCTTGGCAAGAATGTGGTTGAAGAATTCAAGAAAGAATCAGGAGCTATTCTCATCGGGATGGAAAGTTTCGGAGAGGGGATAGATATTCCTGGAGAGAAACTTTCGTTTATCGTTGTGGATAAGATTCCGGATGTTCGTCAGGATCTGGTTATTCAAAAACGTCGTGACTTCTTTGAGTTTAAGTTCGGGAATGAGTTTAACGATTACTTTTTAGCTCACAGAACGCGCTCGCTTCACCAGAAGTTCGGAAGACTACTCAGAACAGAGAAAGATCATGGTGCAATTCTTCTTGTCGATAACAGAGTGAAGAAATGGAAGGGCGGAACGCTCCGTACTTTCCAAAAATTGATGGAGCCATACCAGATCATTTCAACAGATCTGAAGGGTGCCACTCAACAGATTGCGGATTACTTCAAAGTTTAGATTTTGCGGCTTCAAAAAATGGTTCCAGCATACTTGTCTGGGAGTAGCGCATTAATTCAGGAAAGGATTCGAAGGTCTTATTTCTTGATTCTTGTTTTTGTCTTTTTCAAATCGAAACTGAGTTCTAGAAAGCCCAGTTTTAATACTCTTGATTTCATTTGAACTGAAATTGTCGTTGATCCAGCGAGACTCCAAAACTTTGTTTTTGGATTGCAGTGACAAGGGGACGATTTCTTCGACCTTAAACGGCAAATACTTCAATGTTTCTTCATTTAATGAACTGAATTTATATTCTTCTGCTCGTATTGATAAACCAGCTCTTATGGGATTTTGATAGATGTATTTATATGCTGTGAGAAGATAGCGCTGGTTTTCAACTAAGCACCCTTTATACCTCCCACCATATATTTTATTAATACGAAGTGAGTGCTTTTGCATGGCCTTAGTTGTGTCTTTCATAAAGAAAAACATCACTCTATCTATATCTTCTTTCGGACTGAGCATTAATAGATGGAAGTGATTGTTCATTAAAACAAAAGCTGAAATTTTCAGATCAAACTCTTTCTGAAGGCTACCAAGTTTACTTGTCATAATGTTCCAGACAATTGGTAGAGGTAGATCGAAAAATTCCTTATTATTTGATCGAGCATGCAAATGATAGTAGTACTGATTAGATCTGATGATTGGTTTTCTTGGCATGGACCTTACTTACTCTGATGAGTAATAAAACATCCAATTTTCATTGGAGAAAATGAAAGATTTTTCGAAAATGATTAGAGCGCTGCTCCCAGACAAGTATGCTGGAACCCTCTTACTTAGTGTTTTTTTAAATTTTTGATGACGATTCGTTGGTCACCTTGAATGAGTTCATAGGGGACTGAGTAGTGTTTTGAAAGATACAAATCAACCGGCGTTTCTGGATGGGCCGAACTCGCATCGTATTCATAAAGGCATAAGTGAGATGCCGACAAAGAATTTCCGTGTAATTTGAAATCCGACAATTCGCGTGCCTTATATTCTGCATACACAACTTTCTCGGTTGGGGGCCCTGCGTAAGTCCATTCATTATCTGAGCTCAAAAGCACGACGGGTGTTCTGCCTGTCGCATCAAACTTCTTCGATTGAGTAAACATCGCGGCCGTCGAAACTGCTGGGGATGTTAAGTAGTGCTTTGCGTTGAAGCTTCTGTTAAACTCCTGCGTGTTCTGTGAGTTTTGAAATGAGTAGTGTAGTTCCTGGGTCGCCGGGTCTACTTTGTACACTTCCTGGGCATACTTATTTCCAATCGATTTCTCGATCCTCACAAACAAGGGCACAAAGTGCTGATTCATTTCATATCTCACCAGAATTTTTAAAAATTCACCCGTTTCGATCCTTGAAAGGATCTCGGCATAGATATGAAAACTTTGATTTTCGGAAAGTTGAACAAGTTTGAAGTTCTCTTGCGAGTAGTTCACATCTTTCTGATAGTAGAGGTATGAACCTTCTAAAATGATTTCTGCATTTTGTGACATGCCTTTAACGGTAAGTGATGAAGTGCTTCATGCCAAGCTGACTTTTTAAAAATGATTAGGCGAGTTAAGTAGTTTTACCGTGCTTAAAAAAAATAGTGTTTGCCCTCTCAAACTCTTGAAATTTCTCTTTTGTTTCATTGAGTTTGCGTGAGGTGGATGTTACTTTAAAGCATCAAATTTTTCACAGGGTGTTTATGTTTCTTCCAATTGAAGGTTCGCTCGATTATTTGTCAATTCTCATCCTATCGATCATTGGTGTGATCATTGCTTGTGCAGTTATCGGCATCAACAAACTTTTAGGAACACGTCCGAAAGAAATCACAAAGAAAAAATACGACACGTATGAGTGTGGTGTTGAGTACGAAGGTGATGCTCACCAACAGTTCTCAGTTCGCTACTACCTCGTAGGTATCATCTTCCTCATTTTCGACGTGGAAGTTGTGTTCATGTACCCATGGACTCTTGTTTACCAAACTTATTTAAAAACTGGCCCACTCATCCTTTTAGAGATGGGACTATTCTTCGCACTACTACTCGGTGGTTATTTCTACCTCCGTTTACGTGGCGCTTTGAGCTGGGACTAGGGAGATAATTTATGTCTAAAGACGGAAGTTCATTTTTTTATCCAACTCTTCTTTCTGAAGCCGCTAAATGGGCCCAGAAGAATTCACTTTGGCCGATGCCATTTGGTACCTCTTGTTGTGGTATCGAAATGATGTCGACGCTCTCATCGACTTACGATCTATCAAGATTCGGAGCTGAGGTTGTGCGTTTCTCTCCAAGACAAGCAGACATGCTTATCGTGGCAGGAACAATCACAACGAAAATGGCACCGGTTCTTCGTACGATCTATGATCAGATGCTTGAGCCTAAATGGGTTATCGCTATGGGTGCTTGTTCATCTTCAGGCGGTATCTTTGATACGTATTCAGTACTTCAGGGTATCGATGAAATCATGCCAGTAGACGTTTACGTTCCTGGTTGTCCACCGATTCCGGAAGGACTTATTCACGCGATCTTGCACCTTCAGACAAAAATCGAAAAAGGCATGGACCGTAAGCCAGCTGAGAGACCAAGTTACGACGATGCGATGAACGCAATGACGTACCGTAAGGGCGTTGGTTACGACATCAAAGCTAACTTTGTTGTGACACCTGACTACGTGAAAGAGCAGCAGGAACTCAGAACTAAATTAGAACAGGATATTAAATAATGAGAACGAACTCTATTGCTCCGGGCGCGGCTTACCTCGTTGCTCAGGAAAATCTTGGTAAGCGTCTTGTTGAAAAATACGGCACGGATCGCAAGGTTGAATTCGATAAACTGAATGAGCCAGTTATCTGGGCAAAAGATCCGATGGACGCGAAAATGCTTTTCCGTTCATTCATGCTCGATGAGAACATGAAAGTGGATTTCCTTTCAGACCTTACTGCTTACGATAACAAAGACCACGAAGACGGCCCTAAACGTTTCGTTCTTGTTTACCAGCAATACTCAACAACTCTTCACGTTCGTGTTCGTATCAAGTGTCTTCTTGATGAGCATGAACAGGCGATGACTGTGACTGATATCTTTACTGGTGCAAACTGGTTAGAGAGAGAAGTGTTCGACATGTACGGGATTACTTTCAAAGGTCACCCGAATCTTCGTCGTATCATGATGGATGAGCGTTTCTCTGGACATCCTCTCCGCAAAGAATACCCAATCAAACAACGTGAACCATTCAAAGATAACATCGCTTTCCACCTTGGAGCTAATCCGAAGGAAATCGACGTTCATATCTCTGAGAGCGAAGCGGAGGGCAAATAATATGTCTGTTAAAGTTGACCCACATCAGTTGAATGACTTTTATAACCCGAACGTCCTTATTAACTTAGGACCTTCTCACCCGGCCATGCACGGTACTCTTCGAGTTATGTGTCGAGTGAACGGTGAGACGATTGAAGATGCTAACTGCGAAATCGGTTACCTTCACCGTGGTATCGAAAAACTAGGTGAAGAAAAAACTTATCACCAGTGGATGGTTTATACAGACCGTCTTAACTACTGTTCTGCTCTTAACAACAACATTGCTTACGCGATGGCAGTTGAAAACATCATGAATATTTCGGTGACTGAGCGTTGTATGTGGATCCGCGTGATCTGTATGGAACTTGCTCGTATCATCGACCACATTATCTGTGTTGCGATTAACGCTCTCGACTTAGGTGCTATGACTGTGTTCTGGCTCCTTTATCACTGGCGTGAAGAAGCTTACACAATGATCGAATCTATGTGTGGAATGCGTCTTACGACTACATACGCACGTATCGGTGGTATGAGCTACGATCTCCCTGATAATTTCACAGAACGTCTTTGGAAATTCTGCGAAGAGATGCCAAAAGCACTTGATGAAGTTGAATCTCTTCTTACATCAAACAGAATCTGGATCGATCGTACAAAAGGTGTTGGCGTAGTTTCGAAAGAAGACGCGCTTAAGTATTCAATCACTGGGCCGGTACTTCGTGCTTCAGGTGTTGACCACGATTTACGCCGTGATCGTCCTTATTATGTCTATCCAGAATTAGACTTCGACGTAGTGGTTGGTTCAAACGGTGACGTTTATGACCGTTACCTTATCCGTCTTGAAGAAATGAGACAGTCGATCCGCATCCTTAAACAGTGTAACAAAAAACTTCCAGCTGGCCCTCTATGGGTTCCTGATAAGCGCGTGAACATTCCTGAGAAATTAGAAGTGTACTCGAAGATGGAAGTTCTCATTCACCACTTCAAGATCTTCATGGAAGGTATTGATGTTCCTAAGGGTGAAGCATTCTCTTGTGTTGAAGGTCCTAACGGAGAGTTAGGTTTCTACATCGTAAGCCGTGGCGGACCAAAAGCATGGAGAATGAGAGTGAAATCTCCTTCGTTCATGTTGTTCCAGAATTTCGAGCAATCAGTGAAGGGTGGAAAAATCCCTGATGCTGTAGCTCACTTAGGTAGTGTGAATATTATTGCCGGCGAATTAGATCGCTAGGAGTAGCAAATATGTTATCTGAAAAAATTAAAAACACGATTAACGGGATTCGCCATCAGTTCCCGACTGAACAGGCCCTTCTTCTTCCTCTTCTGCATGAAATTCAGAATGATCAAGGTTGGGTTTCTAGAGAGTCGATGAAAGATGCTGCTGAATTCTTAAACCTCCCTGTCTCTAAAGTAAGAGAAGTGGCAAGTTTCTACACTATGTACAAACTTGAGCCGCAAGGGAAAGTGGACGTACAAATCTGTACGAACATTTCATGTTGGTTGAACGGCGCTGACAAGCTCGTTGCCTGTGCTTCGAAGAAGCTTGGTGTTCACGCTGGTGAAACAACTGCGGATGGAAAATTCACTTTGTCTCAAGTTGAATGTCTCGCAGCTTGCGGAACAGCTCCAGCGATGATGATGAATGAAGATTATTATGAAAATTTGACTGAAGAGTCATTGTTGAAACTTCTTGATCAGGCGAAAGCTGATCTTGATAGTGGAAAAGTCGTTGGTAAAAGCACACGCAAAGACGGGGTTTGGCCATGAAATACAATAATGAACACTTTGAAGAAGTAATCACACCCAACGTGAATAAACCTGGGTGCGAGTCGATCGAGTTCTATATTCAAAATGAAAATGGATATAAGGCACTTGAGAAAGCTCTTAAAATGAAGCCAGCTGAAGTTGTTGATGAAGTAAAAAAATCAAACCTTCGTGGTCGTGGTGGTGCCGGATTCCCTACTGGGATGAAGTGGTCATTCATGCCAGCTAATCCAGTGGATGCTAACGGTAATCCAAAGCCTAAGTATCTTGTCTGTAATGCTGATGAAGGTGAGCCAGGTACATTTAAAGACCGTCTCATCTTTACAAAAACTCCTCATAGAATGATTGAAGGTATGATCATCGCTGGTCATGCTATCGGATCAAATAAAGGCTTTATCTATATTCGTGGTGAGTGGTTCAAAGAAGCTCGCCTTATGAAGAAAGCTCTTGATGATGCTTACGCTAAAGGTTTCCTTGGTAAGAATATCCTTGGTTCAGGCTTCAATTACGATCTTGTTATCTATCTAGGTGCAGGCGCTTATATCTGTGGAGAAGAGACAGCTCTTCTTAACTCACTTGAAGGTAAGCGTGGTGAACCACGTCTTAAACCACCATTCCCAGCGCAAGTTGGGGCGTACGGTATGCCTTCATGTGTGAACAACGTAGAAACTTTTGCAGCTGTTCCGTACATCATTGATAAAGGCTGGGAAAAATACGCGAAGATGGGAACAGAAAGATCAGGCGGTACACGTCTACTTGGTGTTTCTGGTCACGTGAATAAGCCAGGCGTTTATGAACTTCCGATGAACCTTTCACTTCTTGATGTGATCGAAGTCGCTGGTGGTGTTAAAGGTGGAAAACTAAAAGCTGTTATTCCTGGTGGTGCTTCTGCTCCGATGCTACGTGCTGATGAGTGTGGAGTTCTGACAGATTACGATTCACTCGCTAAAGCTGGCACAATGGCCGGTTCAGGTGGCGTGATCGTGATGAACGATACTGTGAATATCGTTGAAGCTACTTATACTCTTCTTAAATTCTACGAACACGAATCATGTGGTCAGTGTTCTCAGTGCCGTGAGGGTTCTCACTGGCTAGCTCGTATGTTCAAGCGCATTCTTGATGGCGGCGGTACTCAGGACGATCTTGATTACATCGCTAAAATCTGCGGAAACATGGCGGGACAAACAATCTGTGCTTTCGCTGATGCTGTAACAGGTCCGGCGCTTTCTTCAGTTCGTAAATTTCGTGGGGAGTTTGATGAAATGATCATGAAGGGCGGTCTTAAAGGTGTAGGGAAAGAAGAATCAATTTCTCACAAAATGGTTGGTGCTCATGTCTAATACAGTTCACGAAATTAAAAAACCAAAAGAGGACCTGAACTACACTTCTGCAAAGAAGCCAGTTCACTCTGATCCATCTCCGGATGCTAAGCCTCTTCCTAAAGTCACTATCGACGGCAAACAATACGAGTTCAAGCCAGGCGATACAATCATGGAAGTTGCTGAACGCTATAAACTCCACGAGGAAATCCCTCGTTACTGTTACCACCCTGGCATGCCAGTGGCAGGTACGTGCCGTATGTGTACAGTTGAAGTTGAAAAAGCTCCAAAGCTTATGACTTCTTGTTCTACACCTGCTGGTGACGGAATGGTTGTTCACACTCGTTCTGAAAAAGTCATGAAGTCACGCACTGGTGTGATGGACATGCTTCTGACGAACCACCCGCTTGATTGTCCGGTTTGTGACAAAGCAGGTGAGTGTAAGCTTCAGGACTATAACTTTGAGTACGGTCCTTCTCAGTCTAACTTTAAAGAAGAAAAACGCGTTTACGACGACGCAACTACGAAAAAACTTTCAGACAAGATCACACTTAACATGAACCGTTGTGTTCACTGTGAGCGTTGTGTTCGTTTCACAGACGATGTGACGAAGACAAATGACCTTGTGATGGTAAACCGTGGATGGCACAAAGAACTTGATGTTGCTGATGAGCGTGGTCTCTTCAACGACTATCAAGGTTGTCTTACTGACTTCTGTCCGGTTGGTGCTCTTACAATGAACGATTTCCGCTTCCAGAAGCGTGCTTGGTTCCTAGATAAGAAAGCTTCAATCTGTGACCGTTGTTCGAAAGGCTGTAACATCGAAGTTCATTCAGATAAAGATATCGTTTACCGTTATATTCCTATTCATAATGAAATGGTGAACGGTCACTGGATGTGTGATGAAGGTCGTGTTTCATACAATGATCTTATGAATCCAATGCGTTTGATTTCTCCACTTCTTAACCACAACCAGACGCTTACTTCGACTTCAATCGAAACTCTTGTCGCTGAAGTTAAGAAAGCAGTTGCAGAAGCAGGATCAGTACAGCTTGTTGTTGGTACAGATGCTACTCGTGAAGAAGCAGCTCTTCTCAAAGACAAATCAACTGCAGCTTTCGGTAAGCCAGTAACTGTTAACTATCACTCTGGTTTTGTTGCTTCTTCAAAAGATGACAAAAAACTCGATAACCTTCTTCGTATGGCAGACAAGACTCCTAACACTCGTGGTGTTGAGGATGAAGGTCTGGCAGTACTTGCGAATGGCGAAATTAAAGCTGATATCGCGATCCTTTTCAGAAACGGTCGCGCAGGCATTCCTAAGATGTCAGCTAATCAGAAAGTTGTTCTTTGGGGTGTTTGGACTTTTGATGAAATCAAAGCTCTCCCTACGAAGAACATCGTTGGTGTTATTCCGGGTCTTGCGACTATCGAGAAAGAAGGTAGCTTCAAGAACGCTGACGGAATCGTACAAAAATTTCACCCTGCCATCATCCACAGAGGCGGAGCTCTTTCAGCTCACCAGGTGGTTGGTGTCATGACGACTAACAAGTAGAGTCTTCACATGATCATGGAATACTTTGATTTTCTCCAGTTAATCGCAAAAATCCTCATCGTCGTAGGTGCGGCCCTTGGTGTTGTACCTATCATGGTATGGTTTGAGCGTCGTGGTGCTGCCTGGATGCAGGGGCGAGTAGGACCTAACCGTGTTGGTCCATTCGGTCTTCTTCAGCCTCTAGCTGACGTTGTGAAGTTCATCATGAAAGAGGATTTCACTCCAAGAAACGCGAATCAATTTTACTACTACCTAGCTCCGCTCATTGCTTTGATCGCACCACTTTGTGCACTCTCAGTAATTCCTTTCGGATCAAAAGCAATCGTCAACGGTCAGGAAGTTGTTCTCCAGATCGCTCAGATGGATGCAGGTGTTATCTTCATTCTCGCTTTCGCGGGCCTTGAAGTTTATCCAATCATCCTTGCTGGTTGGGCCTCGAAGAACAAATACTCTGTTCTTGGTGCTCTTCGTGGTTCATCGCAGATCGTTTCTTACGAAATCTCGATGGGTCTTGCGCTTCTATCAATCCTTGTTGTGTACGGATCATTTAATCCTCACGACATGGTTTCATGGCAGGCAGCTAAGTACTGGGGCGTTCTTGTAAACCCAGTTGGTGCTCTTGTTTTCCTTATCTCAATCTTCGCTGAAACGAACCGTCTTCCATTCGACTTGGCAGAAGGTGAATCAGAAATCGTTGCCGGTTACCACCTTGAGTACGGTGCGATGAAATTTGCTCTCTTCTTCATGGCGGAATACGTTGCGATGATCATGGCCTCTGCTTTGATTTCGACACTTTTCTTCGGCGGTTATGCACTTCTTCCAGGAATGGAAACTTTGGTGAACATGATCTCTGGTCACTTCGGCTTCGGTGAAGTTGGAATCACAAACGTAACAGCTTTGTTCCAGTTCATTTCACTTTGTTCGAAAGTTGCTTTCTTCATGTTCTTGTTTGTTTGGATCAGATGGACTCTTCCTCGTTTCCGCTTCGATCAGTTGATGGACCTTGGATGGAAAATTCTGTTCCCGATTTCACTTATTAACTTAGTGGTAGTAACCATCGCGGTTTACTTCCTCAATCAATAGAGAGGCTTTATGGGAACAATTAACGTTTCTAAAAAGTTCACTGCTAAAGAAAAAGCCTATCTGCCGGCGATCCTCATCGGGATGAAAATCACGATGAAGCGTTTCATCGAAGGTTTCTTTTTCAGAAAGCACAATACGATTTTGTATCCTGAGAAAAAGCGTGATTACTCTGATCGTTTCAGAGGCGCTCACTTTATCTCAGTAGATAAGAATAAAACTGAAAACTGTACGGCATGTTTCCTGTGCGAAACGATCTGCCCTGCTGAATGTATTCACATTGTGGCGGAAGAGCGTGAGGACGAAACAAATGTTTACGGAGTTAAGAAAGAGAAGAAGCCAGTTAGCTTTGATATCGATCTTCTTCGTTGT
>JBEIQF010000009.1:0-26610 GCA_040376635.1 Halobacteriovoraceae bacterium | reverse complement strand
TATCGTCTTGAACCGAAATACGTAGGTGCGAGACGCTCTTATCTTCGTAAGACCTATACTTGTCCCTTTTTTGGCCATATGGAACTTGGTTGTCCCTTGCCCCGTGAGATAAAACCTTACGGATGCCTCGCCTTCGATTCACATCATGTGGAACTGAAAGCATCAGAGCATTGTTTTTCGGAAACTGAACTTTTAGAGAAGCGTGAGGAAAAACACCCGGAGGAAAAACAAATGAATGAAGAGTTGAAAAACAAATTCAATCTTCTCTGGGAAAAGTCTCCGATACCGAATGCATTACTGGAGCTGTGGGAAAGAGTTTAATTCGCAAATTCAAGAAAGGCAGCTTCTAATTGCTCCATGATATTTCCATTAAGGACAGGTTTAAACTGGAATTGATCAAGCATGAATATGAAAGCTTTCACTTTGTTTTCCGCTATCCCCGCTTTACCGATCTTTGAAGAAAAAAAACATTTATAACCAGAAGATGAATAACAGAACCTCACATTCAGTTTTTCGTTCAGCAAATTCGCTTCTGCTTCTGTTAGATCTTCCAGCTGATTGAGAGATGAGAAATCTCTCAAGGCCAGAATCTTAGCAATTGCTGTGAGCTTATCATCGAACTTATCCATCTGCTCATTATGAGGCAGTTCGAATCAATCTGATGCTCTAATTAAGCCTGTTTAACATATGTATAGCTCTTCTTAATATCCCGGCGCAAACTCAGGGGGAGTACAGAAATATAGCTCTTCATCTACAATGTTTTCTTTTTTCATCAGGTCTACCAAAGTCATAGTAGCCATTTTTTCAAGCTCTTTAGATTGCTTCAAAAGCCAAGAATGAATCTCTTCGTCTTTCGGGTATCTGATAATACAACCCGTCTCATATTCCTGAAAATCTCGAATAGCTTTGATAACTTTAAGAAGGTGTTGGGGGCAAGCACACTCAAGAATTTCTGTGTGTTTGAGAATCGTCTTTGCGCTTTCATCAGATAAACATCCGTCTTCATCTATAATCGTAAGCTTTGACATAAGATCTCCTTCGTCACTGTTATGAATCATTATCGGAGGAGAAAAATATTAATGTCGTAAATTATGATGTGTTTATGATTTGTCTTAGATAAAAAAGTTAAGCGTTAATTTTTTTCTTAACCTATCGTCTTTTATCGATGACCAGACTTATTTTACCGGTTCTGGGATTTCTAAGGATTTCACCTCTTGGAACTGACTCAACAAGAATATCTTTTTTAAACTCGTTGTAATTAATCGTGTCTTTCACATCTCGTGAACGATGATAGAGATCAAGAAGAAGTTTTTCGGTATCCACTTCGCAATCAGGAGTCTCGAATATAATCGCCATTTTTTCTCTGACAAGATTGGCCTCGCGACTCTCAGTGATTTTCACCTGGAATGTGATGATGCCGTTTTCTGACATGGAAGTTTCAATGTCGTTAGTAAGCATTCTGCAAGACCAGATCTGAATGACGTTATCAATTCGTCCAAGAAGCTTAAAACGTTTATCTGGGCGGCCGCAACGACAATCACTGATCCACTCAACCTTATCACCTGTGCGGTAATTGATTACAGGCATGGAATTTCGAGCAAGACTAGTCACCACAGCTTCATCTTCAACAATATTCAGTTCAATCAGATCAGAGAACACATGGTGTTCACCTGGATCACAATCTCTGCACTGATAACCGATAACACCGGCATCAACCGAAGCATAACCAGCTGATCCAAAAAACGTTGTGCCCCAGGTTTTTTCGAGGAAATCGCGACGGATTTCAGAAAGAGCTTCGCCAGCGTAGAAGACCATCGGGATTTTCAAATCGATTTTTTCTTTCAAGGCATATTCAGCATTCATCACAAGCATGGATGGAATGCCCATCACAACGTCTGGCTTAAACTTTTTAAGATAAAGAAGAATGTTTTCATTTGAACACATTCCACCGATAGGAAGTTGAATCGCTCCGATTTTTTCAAGAGCCTTTTCAACACACAAGAATGAAGACCATAAGTTTCCGGCAACGAAAAGATTCGCTACCGTCATTCCGGACTTCACTCCTTGGGCCTTCAGATTTTCGGCCAGCATATCACTCATGAAATCGAATTCTTCATAGCTAAAATGCACAAATTTCGGTTCGCCAGTTGTGCCACCAGATGAGAAAATATAACCCCGCGGATGAGCTGTAGTTTCAAAATGGGCCTTCAGAGTAGCCGAATTATGTACTTCAGAAACTTCATTTCCATAATCCTGTACACGCATTTCATCACCGATGAATGTCACAAGTTCACGCAGGACTAAGCGTCCATCATGAGGTGCGCCTTCCATTCCCCAAGTAATCGTCCCAAGAGGAGCAAAACGTTTAATACCTGTTAG
The DNA here is from genome assembly GCA_040376635.1 of Halobacteriovoraceae bacterium. Taxonomy (GTDB): domain Bacteria; phylum Bdellovibrionota; class Bacteriovoracia; order Bacteriovoracales; family Bacteriovoracaceae; genus Peredibacter. Next base: position 24,231 of record JBEIQF010000009.1, on the reverse strand, counting down.
CGACAACGCCTCAAGGTAATCAGCTTTCTGCTCTGGAGAAAGTAGATACGAACAAGACTGCATATAGTATGAAAATGGTTCCAGAATTGCCTGAAGTTCATTTTCATCAGAGAATCTTTTAATAATTAATGAGCGATGAAGTGGAGAAGGTTTAAGAAGTCTATTTTCCTCCAGGTGAATGAGATGTTCACTACCTTTTGAAACTCTGCCGCCTTCCATAAGTTCAGAATAATAGCCGCGGTATTGTTCTTTCAAAATCTCAGTGGCCTCATCTTCATCGATATGTCCACGAGGAGGAGCTTTGATGAAGGCCTTATCCAGTTCAGCAATAAGCGCTTGTTCATCTATGCCTTCCTGCAGATATAAATTCTGAGGAGAAGCACAGGCCGACTGATCCCATGGGATGATATCAGCAACAACTTTCTCAGCGATCATCGCAAGAGATTTATCTTTAAGGCCGTCTCTTGAGACGATTTGAAGAGATATCTTTGGGCCAAAATCGAGAAACTTCACGTGGCCGGGTAGATTCTTCTGGTACGAGGCGATCATTTCTTCTCCGCCCCACGCGATGATTGTATTCACCTTCGATTTGATGAAAGTCTCGGTTTTCTCATCGCCACCTTTCCAGTGAAGGATGGCAAATTTGTCAGCGAGAATGTTTTGTTTATCGAATTCTTTGAGCTTCTCAGCAAAATACAACGGGAAAAACTTATTCTGGCTTGAGACTTTTACGATGGAGAGATTCTTTGTGAGGAATCCCATGATGAGAGAGTCAATTGAACTCAGGAAAACGTTACCAGCCGTTACATGAAGAACGATTCCTTGTGAAACAGCTTTTACTTTATAATTACCGTTAGGAAGTTTCGTGAATTCATCGAGCACTTCTGATCGGGTGAATTCAGCCTTAACTCTCTTTTCGAGACTTTCTCTTTTTAGGAGTCCTGGTAGAAGGGAAAGCGTCTTTTTCGTTTCTTCCTCTGAGAATCCGGATTCTTTATTAAGTTCCGGAAGAGCATCAGTGAAATCAGTTTTTGAGAAGGCATCGAGTAGATCAAGAATTGAATTGAGTTTTGTCTTACTAAATGTACGGCGTTTTGAGGGAAGAGAATCCCAGCTGTCAGTCTCCTGCCAGTTGAATTCAGTTCCAATCTTTTTGCCGAACCAATACATTATTTTTTCTCCAGAAGCTCGAGGGCCTTCAGAGCGCAGCCTTTATGTTTTGAAACCCCGGCGCGACCTTCCAGAATCAGGATGTCTCCGCCAATCTTGCAGTCACAAGTTCCGACTCTCCCATAGTCTGTCGTAAGAAGACTTGGGGCCGGGTAACTGAAATTATACGAACATAAAAAGTGAAGAAGTCCACGCTCGCCTTTCTTTCTAAGAGAAAGATCATACGGAGAGCGGACATACACTCGAGCGTAATTAGGAATATGAAGATGACCTTTCTCGCAATCAACGTATGGAATTCCGTGCTCAACCATACCGAAGAGATCGCGTTGGTTTTTTTGCGGAATTCCGAGACGGTCTTCAATGAACTTTCTGAAATCCTTCTTGGGAATTTCCTTATCAGCTTTGCCCTTCCATCCGCCGCCAGTCTGTAACCACGAATCAGGACCAAGGTTCAATTGAATATTATGTTTCTCAATGACTTCAAACAAGAGAGCGGGAAATCCGAGAATCCTTGTGGAAACACCGGAAGCAGCAAACTTCTTGAGAGTTTCAACTGTTCCTTCTTCGTTCAGGGCGAAGTCGCCATCTTTCCATTGAATCGCGTAGTAGACTTCATTTTTTCCGGTGAAATTTGTGAGTAGTTCGTCCGTAAAAGCTGTCCCCAGATCATTGGCAACTTTCGGGTCATAAGTAAAACAAAGATAGTTGTATTTTTTGTCACTCGCCATCCCCAGAGACTGATGGATAGTGAGTGCGAGCTTCTTAACGTTATCGAGGCTTCGCTGATCAAGAAACTGTTGAGACTTCTGACCACCAGTTCCCGAACTTGTGAGAGTCAGAACAAGATCTTTCTTTGGAACTGAACAAAGCTCGTGCTCTTTATAAAGATGAACCATTGTGCCTGGAACTTTCTCAAGGTCACTTTCAGTTTCAATCTGTGAAGGATGAAACTTTAATTTATCCCAGAGCTTTTTTGTGAATTCGTGTTTGTTGTAGTGATGAGTGGCATTTTCTTTAAAACTTTCAAGAAACAACTTCTTTGTCTCGGCCGAGAATACAAATGGATCTGAATGAAGAAGAGTTTCTGTTGCCTTCATGACTGGAGAAGTTTTGGATTAAGAGACATGCGTTTCCAGGCCTTGAAATATTCTTCAAGGTACACCTGGTTCATGCCTTTCAGTTTTACGTTCTGGAAGTCAAAAATTTCAAATGACCTGCTGAAAACAAGGAAGTCATATCGTTTATCACCAATCAGCTGGAAAGCAGGAAAGAATCCACATGGGATGAACTTCGCACGTAGAATGCTTTCAAGAATCTTCGGACGATCAGCGCGAACGATCACTTCAATATATCTAGCACCAGCATCTCTCAGGAGACGGTTGGCGTTCAGGAACAATTCAGAGAAATCGAGGTTATTAGGCATTTTACCGCCCACGATGACACAGTACCCATCAACTGCTGAAAGATGGCAGAAGAGCTCGATACTTTGATCCGGTGAAATGATCACAAGATTTGGTTGATGGAACGGGAAAAACTCAAATTCAAGTTTCTTCTCAGTCTTCAGGAAATTGTATCTATATGAAACAAACTTCGGTGATTTCACTACTTCAAGTTCACCTGGCGAAACAAGAACCTTCGTTGGTTTTTCCGGAGTAATGGATTCTATTGGCGCAAGACCTACTTCATTCTGAACGAGAGAGTAAAGCGAAGCCATCTCGTGATGAAGTTTATAATTGGTGTTTCGTTTTTCAAGTGCAGAATCATAAACGATGGCCGCAAGACAATGAGTTTCGTAGTCATTCGTTCTGTGTGCATTCGGAAAAATACCTAGCTTTTTAAAACCAAGTTTTTCAGTGAGAGTTTGAGCGGCCTCATTCACTGTACGTGTCGTTGAATAGATAATATCAACGCCATCAGTTTTCTCTCTTAGAAAATTAATTCCATATTGAAGAAGATCTTCCATAATGCCTTGACCACGGAATTCATTTCTCACAACTGCACCAAAGGCTTTGGCGATTTTATTATCTTTATCGTAGGCCGCGAGCACACTTCCGATCACATCGTTGTTCTCATCTTTGGTGATAAACCAGAATCCTGAATCAGATTGAATGTATTTGCGAATAAGACCGAAGTCCTTCATCAAAGGATCAGGATACGTTCCCTGATAAACATCGAAATAGAGCTGGGAAATCTGGAAGATATCCTGCTCGGAGGCCAATTGTACTTTCATAGATTTAGAGAGTACCCTCCAGCTGGATTTTCCTCAAGCTCACCCCTACCTTTTTACAAGGTATTTGACTCTCAAATGGCAGGAAGTGTACCTTTCCCGTACCGATATGAAGAATCCACAGCTCCCAATAGGTATCCATTACCAATATCCATTCGTTGACCGTAAGGAACGTGCCCAACTTCTTGAGTGGCTTGGAACCCTTCACCCTCTTTGGGAAATGCGTTTTTCAGAACATAACCCGCCTCCCGAGGGAGATGAGCAGCGACCTCTGCTTCGTCCGGTTTACTGGCTAGGTAACTGGCAATTTGCTTGTCTCGATTATTACCATCCGCCTAAAGGGGTTCATCACCGATGTATCAAAGCAGAGCCCTACCCGATTTTTTTACAAAAGCTCGTTGATAGAATTGAGTTCATCGCCAAGAAACGTTTTCCAAAAAGCTTCTTTCCAGAAAAATGGAAACTCAACACCTGTCTCATCAATTTCTACGGGAATAAACTAGAAGACGGTAAATGGGTTGATCGTGCCCGAGTGGGTGAACATAAAGATTTTGAACCAGGACCAGTAGGCTCACTATCGTTAGGTGAAAGAGCGTTCTTTCAATTCGTGAAAGGGAAATCCACTCTGGGCGATGAGAACATCGTTTTCTCTCAATGGTTGGAAGATTCATCGCTTCAGATTTTTGGCGGTGATAAATGGAAATCACAAGTCTTCCATCGCGTTCAGCGAGTGGATAATAAAAAGAAAGAACTTATTGGCCCTCCGGTTCAGGGTTTTGAAACTCGAAGGATCAACTTTACCTTCAGGTATGTTCCTGAAGAACACGTCTACCCTTTGGATAAGATTCCCACTGATCTTCAGACCGATATCATGCCTTACGTCCGCACATTAGGTGAGCATTCACCGTACTTTCGCAAACTTATAAGCCAGTAAAATCTACTTTTTTACTCAAGTTTTACCGTTACCTGACGATAAGACTCTAGAACCAATACAGCTAGGAGAGGGTTTTACCCTATGTGGAAGAGAGTCTTATTTCTCATTGGATTGGCGTGCGCATTTTCGGTGCAAGCACTAACCAATCAGGAGCTGATGAACAACCTTAGTTCACGCTTGAATGAGCTTCCGGAAGGAAGAGGCACTCTTATTAAAAGTTTCACAGATCTCACTCAGAGTTTCATCTACGATCAGGCACTCGCCGTCATCGCCTTCACAAAAGAAAATGATCAGGACAAGGCCCGAAAACTTTTAAGTGCGATGAAGAATCTTCAGATGCCTGATGGTTCACTCTATTTCTCTTATTTCCTCGATGGATCTTCTCCCTATCCACAGGAAGGAGATAAAAGAATAGCAGGTGCCATGGCATGGGTTGCACTTGCAGCGACTCACTATCAACACAAATTTAAATCAAAAGAATTTCTGAGTTTTAATTATCAGCTTCTGACTTATCTTCGCTCACAAATTGTTCCTATGCATATAAAGGGGATCGAACAATACGCATTGGTGTTTGCTCCAAATGATGTGAAATCGACTCCATTCAATGAAAGCGACACTGTTGCTCTCGAGCATAACCTCGATGCTTATGCGGCTTTTTATCACTTTAACCGAGTGAACAAGACAACAAGATGGCATTTAGAAATTAAATCTCTGAAGAAGTTCATCATCTCAATGTGGGACAATGAAAAGAATCATTTCTGGTCTGGTGCTGCCATTTCATCTTCAAGCATCAATAAGAATGAACTCTATCTTGATACGCAAACATGGAGCTTGCTTGCTCTTGATCAGGCAACACTCAAAGAGATTCATCCTAAGAAAGCGCTTCAGGTGAATTGCGAACAATTTCTTGTTCATCATGATGGAGTGAGTGGATTCCACGATAGTAAACCTACAAAATATCCAAACAAGTATGAATTCGTCTGGTCAGAGGGAACTCTTGGTCAGGTGCTCGCGATGAAATCGCAGAACGTCACATGTAACAAACAAACCTCTCAGGACTTCCTTATGGAAGTGAGAAAGATGAAGAAAGAAGATGGTGGTATTGGATACGCGACTGCTACGACGAAGAAAGATTTCACAACGTCCTCATCTGTTGCAGGAACTGCCTGGATGTATTTTGCATCAAACGATATTAATCCATTCCACGTGGAAGGACTTAATTAGACTTCAAGCTCTTTGAGTTTCACTTCATAGCCGCCAAAAATTTCATCGTGCTTCATCGTTACATCAGTGAGTTCCTCGAAAGCTTCATCGATTCGTTTTTTGACTGTGCCTAATCTCTGAGAAGTTTCCTGGATCTTTTTCGAATCTCCAGAACTTGCGAGATCAATCATCGCCGCTTCAAGCTTGCCCTGCTCTTCTTCAAGTTTCATCACTTCTTTTTCAAGCGACTCCATTTTTTTCTTGAGAGGATTAAGCTCTCTTCCGCGTTCAATGATCATTTCCGAACGAAGACGCTTCATCTCCGCACGATTTGGCTTTTCGGGTTGCTTAACAGGTGCTGAATTGTTTTCTTCATCTTCCCATCCGATCTTATTCAGAAAGTCGTCGTAGTTTTCCTGAAGGAACTCAACTTTATCGTGATGGAAGACAATCAACTTCTGGGCCACTTCACGCAGCATGGATTCAGAGTGAGTCACGATAATAACCGCACCGGGATAACTCTGAAGCTCTAAAGTGAGAGACTCCACTGACTCCTGATCAAGGTGGTTGGTGGGCTCATCAAGAAGGAGAAGATTGGATGGCTTGGCGAGAAGTTTACCGAGGAGGACGCGGGCGCGCTCACCACCAGAGAGGACTTTGATTTTCTTTTTGGCAAGATCCCCCGAAAACATCATTGTTCCTGCAATAGATCTCGCTCTCTGCTGACCCATCATAGGATTAACGGAGAGAATTTCTTCTTCCACCGAGTTCTCAAGGCTAAGACGATTGATATTTGTCTGACCGAAGTGACCTATGAGTAAGTTAACATTTTTTGTGATCGTTCCGGATTTTGGTTCAAGCTCATTCGCAAGAAGATTGAGAAGAGTTGATTTACCTTTTCCGTTTTTTCCGATGATCGCGATTTTGTCTCCGCGAAGTATCGGGAAAGTAAGATTCTTGATCAAGGTCTGATCGGTATATCCGAAGGTAAGATCTTTCGCTTCCATCAAGGTTTTGCCGGGGCATTCCTGATGATTGAATTCAAAATCCAGGCTTGCCATCATGTTAAGGGCTTCCATCTCAGGCATTTTCTCAAGAAGTTTCATGCGGGATTGGGCCTGCACGGCCTTACTAGCTTTAGCTTTAAAGCGGTCGACGAAATCCTGAAGGTCTTTTCTTTTTTTCTCAGTATTCTGTCTCGTCTTCTCATAAATTTCTTCTTCGAGAAGAATCTGTTCAAAATATTTTGTCGAGCCACCAGGAATCTTGAATACTTTCTGACGCCATATACCCATCGTGTGAGTAGTTACTTCGTCCATGAATCCGCGATCGTGGGTAATGAGAATCATCTCACCTTTAAACTCACGAAGGAATTTTGAAAGCCATCTCATTGAAACAATATCAAGATAGTTGGTCGGCTCATCCAGTAGCAAACAATCTGGCTCTGATATGAGGACTTTCGCGAGATTCAGACGGATCTGATACCCACCTGAAAAATCTGAAGGAGGCCGATTAAAATCAGAGATTTTGAAACCAAGGCCGAGAAGCATCTTCTCAACTTTGTATTGTTCGAATTCAGCATTCTCTCCGCGAAGAGCAGTCATGCATTCTTCCAGAATAGTTGCTTTTGAAAACTGAAGATGCTGTTTTAAAGTCCCGATCAGATAGTTCTTGGGAAAGATGACGTCACCTTTATCTGCTGACTCTTCTCCGAGGAGAATTTTAAAAAGCGTAGATTTTCCCGTTCCGTTTCTTCCAACAAGGCCTACTCGTTCTCCCTTTCCGAGGGTAACAGTCACATCCTGGAACAATATTTGAGTTCCGAAACCTTTTTCAACATTTACAATCTGGATCACGGAGAAACTCCACCCTGGTCTGGTGTCGGTAATGGAACCGGCACTGAATTCTGATCATCTGAACCGGATTCTTCCGGCACAGGTTTGGGAGCTATTTTAGCCATTTCGATCCCTAAGACAAGAAGACAATTGTTTGCCAGGGTTCTTTGAACTTGTTCAATTTTTTCTTTCGCGATAAATGCCTTGAGAGCATCTTCACGTTCTACGTATTCATTATATTTTTCTTCTTCCGGAATGTTATCGCCGAAAATGGCTGCAATCATGCAGTTTGTATCTTTCGTCTTCGAATAAGCAGCGATGAAATGTTCCATGTTAATATCCATCCACAATGAAAAAAATCTTTTCATCATCTCTAGATTTTCACCCTGGAGGATATTCATCAGACTCAGCATGAACTTAGCTGCTTCAGGCTCGTTGTTGTTCAAAAGATCGCGCCAACGGAAGATCTGAGATTCAAGCTCTGGATCAAGCTTCTGGCCGAACATTGTAGGATTGTCTTTGAAAATAGACATCGCCCGTTCATGAATAGATGGAATGGGATTCGCATTAAAATCTTCAAGGAGGACAAGGAATGTTTTTCTTGGCGTCTGCTTTAAGCTCTGGTCTTGTCCGACAGGAACCAGTTCATTAGTTTTGACCTCAGATGCATCCACCTCCACGGGAGCAGGCTCCGATTTTTCCAGGAGTCGGTCAACGATTCCAAGGAAAAGATCGGCCCTTGCCATAAGGAGAGCAATCACAACGATCACAACGTATTTCATGGTAAAAGTTTAAACCAAATCATATGATATTCCTATGATTTCTCATTCTACCTTGCTCCAATTCCTTAACGTTTATGACTGGATTGTATTCTTCGCTGTTCTTATCGCGACGTTAGCGAGTGTTGTCTGGGGCCAGAGACTTAAAACAAATCTCTCGGAATCTGAACAGATGAGTACAGTAGAACTTCTCCTCATGGGAAGAAGACTGACATTACCAATATTTGTGGCAACTCTTGTCGCCACCTGGTACGGCGGAATTTTTGGAGTGACGGCCCTGACATTTGAAAAAGGGATTTACAATCTCCTGACTCAAGGGGTTTTCTGGTACGGAAGTTACCTTATCTTTGCATTTTTTCTCGTCAAAAAAATCCGTAATTATGACGTGATGACCATTCCAGAGATGGCCGGAAAAATTTTCGGACCTAAAGCTGAAAAGATCACAGCAACACTCAACTTTTTAAATCTTCTTCCTCTCGCCTACACCATTAGTCTTGGACTTTTCCTTCAAGCAATGTTTGGCGGTTCTCTTTTCGTCAACACTTGTGCCGGCGTTGTCCTGGTCACTCTTTGGTCGCTATGGGGTGGATTCAGGGCAGTCGTTTTCTCTGATATCGTTCAATTCTTTTTCATGATTCTTGCTGTGATTTTAATTGTGATCTTTGCGTGGGCCCAAATGGGGTCTCCTCTGGTTCTCATGGATAAACTTCCACTCACTCACCTTGATTGGTCAGGTGGAGAATCCTTAAGTAACATTATGGTTTGGGGATTTATTGCTCTTTCCACATTGGTAGATCCGAACTTTTACCAGCGAGTTCTTGCGGCAGATTCTGAAAAAACAGCGAAGCGCGGGATTATCATTTCCACTGTGATCTGGTTTCTTTTTGATTGCTGCACAACTCTTGGAGCCCTTTATGCAAGAGTTGCAATTCCTGATGCAGATCCACAAAATGCTTATCTGCAATTTTCAATTCAACTCGTTCCTCACGGAGTTCGAGGATTGATACTTGCAGGAATTCTGGCGATCATTCTATCAACTCTGGACTCTTATCTTTTCAACGCTGCTACATGCGTGAGTTATGACTTCTTCAAATTAAAAACACGATTTAAAATTTGGCACCACCACATTGCACTCGTTGCAGTCAGTATCGTTTCTGTGCTCATAGGCATTCATTTTGAAGGAAATGTCGTTGAAGTCTGGAAGACTATGGGTAGTCTTTCGGCGGCCTGTCTGCTCTTCCCTATCCTGGTTGGACAATGGCGGCCTGGTATGATTACGGAGAAACAATTTTGTTGGGCCGTATCATTCGGTTGTATTGGCATTGTGTCATGGAGACTACTCAACAAGTATTACACTATTTCTACGCTGGATGAGTTCTATATTGGACTCCTAATGACAACTGTTCCACTACTTCCCTCTCTCATTCGCAAAAAGGTCTAATTTTTGTTCCCTCCTAAAGGTGTCTTTTTGTCTTAAAACTGTTATCTTCTCTGGATAAAAATTTAGCTATTTTTCCGCCTAACAAAAGGATTTCGTGTGACAACACCGAATAACGAAACGACGTCGGCCGAAGAGAAGTACCGTCTGGCCCTTGATTACCATGCTAATGGTCGCGCAGGTAAAATCGAGATTACTCCAACAAAACCTACAATGACAGCAAGAGACCTTTCACTTGCATACTCGCCTGGTGTTGCGGCTCCATGTTTAGAGATCGCAAAGAACCCGGATGATGTTTATAAATACACTGCTAAAGGAAATCTTGTTGCTGTTCTTTCAAACGGAACTGCAGTTCTTGGCCTTGGTGATATCGGTCCACTAGCAGGTAAGCCTGTTATGGAAGGTAAAGGTGTTCTCTTTAAGCGTTTTGCTGACATCGATGTTTTCGATATCGAGATTAGTTCAAGAACTGTTGATGAAGTTGTGAACGTTGTTAAAGCACTTGAGCCGACATTTGGAGGAGTGAACCTTGAAGATATCAAAGCACCAGAGTGTTTTGAAATTGAGAAACGTCTTCAGGAAATTTGTGACATTCCTATTTTCCACGATGACCAACACGGTACTGCTATTATCGGTGGTGCTGCTTTCATCAACGCTTGTGAAATCACAGGCCGTGATATCTCGAAGACAACTGTAGTTGTCTCAGGTGCTGGTGCAGCTGCAATCGCAACAGCTCTTTTCTTCCTTGAACTAGGAGTGAAGAAAGAAAACGTCATCATGTGTGACTCAAAAGGTGTGATCTACAAAGGTCGTACTGATGGTATGAACAAATACAAAGAAATGTTCGCGAACGATACAAAAGCAAGAACTCTTGCAGATGCTATGAAAGGCGCTGACGCATTCATCGGTTGTTCGGCTAAAGGTCTCGTGTCGAAAGACATGGTGAAATCAATGGCCAAAAATCCAATCATCTTCGCAATGGCCAATCCGGATCCTGAAATTACTCCGGAAGAAGTAGCTGAAGTTCGTGACGACGCTATCATGGCAACTGGTCGTTCAGATTATCCTAACCAGGTGAACAACGTTCTTGGTTTCCCTTTCATCTTCCGTGGTGCTCTTGATGTTCGTGCTCGCAAGATCAATGAACAAATGAAGAAAGCAGCAGCGATGGCATTAGCTTCTCTTGCAAAAGAAGAAGTTCCAGATGACGTTAAACGTGCTTATGGTAATGAAAATTTCTCATTTGGCAGAAACTACCTTATTCCTAAACCATTCGATAAACGCGTTCTTACTCGTGTTGCTCCAGCTGTTGCGAAAGCAGCAATGGACTCTGGTGTAGCTCGTGTAAAAATTGATGATATGAACGCTTACGCTAAATCTCTTCAAGAGAGACTTGGTCAGGTCGGCTCTATCATGAGAAACATCCGTTCTCGTCTTCCTGGTTCTGATAAACCAAGAATCGTATTCCCTGAAGGAACGAACGCGAGAATTCTTAAAGCAGTTTCTATTCTTAAAGATGAAGGTCTTATCCACCCTATCCTTCTTGGTAACAAGAAGATCATCCACAAGAAGATGGACACACTTGGTGTAACAAATCTTAAAGACATCGAAATTCATCACACTGAAGATTCTGAAAACTATGAAACTTATGTGAAAGAATATTTCGTTCAACGTCAGCGTAAAGGTGTTTCTCTCTCTTTCGCTAAAGATACAATGAAACGTGGTAACTACTACGGTTCAATGATGGTTAAAATGGGCAACGCTGATGGTATGATCACAGGTGCTACTCAGAACTATCCTGAATGTATTCGTCCGATCATGAAAGTTGTCGGCACACATATGCCTGGTAAAGCGAAAGTTGCGGGTATCATGATGCTCGTCTTCAAATCGCGTGTAGTGTTCCTTGCTGACTGTACAGTTCAGCAGAACCCAGATGCAAACGATCTTGCTGACATCGCTATTTCAGCTGCTCAGATGTACCGTCGTGTAATGCAGGCCGAGCCACGTGTAGCTTTCCTTTCTTACTCGAACTTCGGTTCTAACCGTGATCCTCAAGCGACGAAAATGGCAGAGGCCGTGAAAATCGCCAAAGCTAAAGATGCTAACTTGATTGCTGATGGTGAGATGCAAGCAGACGTTGCTACGAATGCAGAAATCATGAGAACGCTTTTCGACTTCTGTACACTTGATAAAGCAGCAGACGTTCTGATCTTCCCTGATTTAAATTCAGCTAACATCAGTTACAAACTTCTTGCTCAGCTTGGTGGCGCGACTCCGATCGGTCCAATTCTTCTTCCATTGAAATACGCAATCAACATCGTTCAGCGTACTTCTACAGTTGATGAGATCGTGAATATGTCTCACCTGACAGCTCTAGTAGCTCAGGACATTAAAACTTACAGAGAAAATAAGCTTAAATAAGGGGATCACCATGGCATTCGAAAAGAAAATCATCGCAACTGATAAAGCTCCTGCTGCAGTTGGAACATACTCTCAGGGTGTATTCCATAATGGCGTTTACTACTTCTCTGGCCAGATTGGTCTTGATGCCAAGACTGGTGAGATGGCGAACGGCTTTGATGCTCAACTTGAAACTGTTATGAAGAACATCGATGGTCTTCTTCAGTCTCAGGACTTAACAAGAGCGAACATCATTAAAACAACAATCTTCATGACTGACCTTGCTCAGTTCGGAAAAGTGAATGAAGCTTACGTAAAATTCTTCACAGCTCCTTACCCTGCTCGCTCAACAGTTCAGGTTTCTGCTCTCCCTAAAGGTGCAGTAGTAGAAATCGAGGTTATCGCAGCTAAGTAATATGTTAGGAAGAAAGTACACCTTCGAAACCAAATCAACACGTTTGCGCCGCTTAGTAATAAGTGGCGCTTTCCTGTCTGGTCTTGTGATCGCTCTCATGGTTACTTTCATCATCTACATTCCTATTTACGCTAAAATGCAGAAGGGACGTGCAAACGGTGCTTTCTTTCAGAAGTCTCCAGATGCCATTGCGGTTTTCACAGGTGACAAGGGCCGAATCGCTTATGCGATGGAACTCCTGAAAAAGAATCCAACCTCAAAACTCTTCATCTCTGGCGTTTATGCCGCCAACTCGTTCCAGACTCTCCTCGCCAAACAATCTATTCCAACGACAACTGAAGAACTTCTCGCTGCCGGAATGCAGGTTGATCTTGATTACGAGTCAAAGAATACTTTTGAGAATGTTCGTGAAACAGTTCAGTACCTGAAGTCGAATCCGGATATCAAAAAAGTCCTCATCATCTCGAGTGACTACCACATCATGCGTGTGAAACTTATCATCTCTCACTTCATGGACGGCTCTCAGAAAGAGTTTTACTTCGACTCTGTACCTAACGGCTACACGTCATGGAAAGAGACGAGAAAGCTTCTTAAAGAAGCTGTGAAGATCATGCGTACTTTCGTCTTATTGAAAATTTTTAGAGAAGAGATCGTCAGAGAAGACTAGATCGACATATCCCAGGCAGCTGGCTTGGTAGTTACACACTCTGCACCTGATAAATTGATCTTGAATCCTTCAACATTTCTTTCATTAGCAAATCGATATCCAGATCCGCCACGAGGAATTGTGCAGAATAGCTGGTTATATTGAGAGTTATCTTCAGGATTATCATTTGTGCCAAAGTCATAAGACTTGGCCGTTAATGTCGAAGTGTAAGTGGTAGTTGTTTGAAGTTCGTCATCGTCATTGAATAATTTCTTCGTTCTACCAATTTTATAGTTAGCGAAGAACGCTGGCTGACTGAGGGCCATTGTATAGGTATCAATATACTCTTCGTAATCTGGAGCTTTTTGTAGGGTGTATTCATATTTCATCGAGAGAACACTGCTATTAATCGAAGATGTGTAGATCTCAGGACGTGTGCAATGAGCGTCTTTGAGATCATCGATCATCTGTTCGTTATCAGTTTTTTGCCAACGTAGGAAATAGTCCCCTGAGGCTTGATCGTCCGATATGTAAAAGAAAATTTCAGTAGCTGTTTGTTTCCACACTTTGATCTGAACTGTTCTTTCAGCAGTCGTTCCATTTTTCAGAACAAATTCAAAACCATCTTCTCGATTAAAAGCAGAATTATTAAAGGCCTCATTAGACTTTGACTTAAACTCATTATAACTGGCCGCTACTTTTGATAAACACTGAAGTCTGCCGGCAGCATTGATCGCCGCTTGCTCACCTGGAGTGAGATCATCATAGCTCTGGATCTCTTCCTGTTTACAGGAAAGACCTAATACTAACAAAGCTGAGAGGACCAGGAGCTTCTTCAAAACTTATAACCTCCGCCAAGGGCGTAGACTGTTATAGGGTCGATTTTAACATTTTTATCTTTGATAGTGGGACCATTTGTAATTGTTCCATTATTATCACGCTGATAGAGGTCCGTTTTTCGCTCAGTTATATCATATCGATTTTGGGTTACCTTCATGTAGAAGAAGAAACCCTCTGAAGACGTGAAGTTAACACCTGCACCAATTCTGGCATTCGTCAGAGCATCTCTTGTCACAACTTTGTACCCTTCATTCGTTGTATCAAGATTATAGCTATAATTAAGTCTGTTATAGGCCTGAGCAGCACCGATTCCAGCCTCAATGTAAGGCTCAACAGTCATGTATGTCCATTGATCCATAAACGGGTTTTTTGTCTTCATATCAAAGAGAAAACCGATACTCTGTGAAGCGTCCACGCCGAAAATCTGACCAGTTCTTTTTGTATAAGCGAATTTCACATTCTCATCCACATCACCACCGTTCAAGACTTGTGAGAACAATGTTCCCATATAATAGCCTTCAACTTTAGAAACAGTGTTAATTCCAGCGCCGAGATAAATCTCTCCACCGAAACCAATACGACCACCGTAAAGTTCCTGATCGCGGGGACTGAAGTTTCTCTTCACGCCGACGAACTCAAATGGAACTGCGTATTTCATACCTTCAAATCCAAACGTAGTAAGCCAGTGGCTTTTTCTAGGATTGAATCTGCGATCAACTGTAATGTCTTCTGTAATAAGTGCTGGAGTATCCAGACGAGGGCCCACTGTTGGATCCGTCGAAGACTCGGTCGTCTCAGGTTCCTGAGCAAAAAGTGATGTTGATACTAGAAGTGCTAATAGAATTATTTTAGTCATATATATTCATTATGACTTGAGCTGAAAAAATGTCAAAAATTACTTACGCTCGGTTAACGGAGATGACTTCTTCCATTTGCTCAATAGAGCTGATGGTTTTCAGAAGCTCGGAGTAATCCTTCACTTCAATCTCAAAGATAAAGTTACCTTTTTGATCAGGCATTGATCTTGCGATAGCAGATCGGATGTTGATACCGGCATTATTAATTGATTTTGAGATCTTCGAGAGAATTCCTGGCTTATCGTGAGTCGTAACCTTGATATTCACAGGGTGACTGAACGTATAGTGCTTGTTCCACTCAACGTAGATATTGCGGGATTTTTCCAGATCAAGAATGCGGTTACAACCAATTGTATGAACTGTAATGCCCCTACCACGAGTAATGATCCCTGTGATCGGGTCACCAGGAATCGGATTACAGCAACGCCCCATCTTAACCATGATGTCATCAAGACCATCAACGATGACGGCATTGTCGTTACTGGTCGATTTACGGGCAGTTTTTTGTGTCTTTTTATAGAAGCTTTCGAGGTCTTTATCTTCTTCCTTGAAATCAAGTTCATCAGTCTCTGTGAATGCGACTGAAGGAATCGCAACAAGGACATCTTTAATAGGAAGATGATTTGAACCAATATTGACGAAAAGTTCTTCGAGAGTCTTGTAGTGATATTTCTCGAGGATATTCTTGAATTCGTTTTTCTTTTCCAGAGATTTGATTGAGGTCTCAAATTTCTTAAGAGCTTTCTCAAGAAGATCTTCACCAATTTTCTTATGCTCATCACGCTCAATCTTCATCAGGTACTGACGGATTTTTGTAATCGCACGAGAAGTTTTACAGATCTTTAACCAGTCTTTCGACGGAGTTTGCGTTTTAGATGTGAGGATTTCAACTGTGTCGCCGGATTTAAGACGGTATTTAAGCGGAACCATCTTTCCGTTTACTTTTGCACCAACAGTCTTGTTCCCTACTTCTGTGTGAACAGCGTAAGCGAAATCCAGCGGAGTAGCGCCGTAACGAAGTTCTTTAACATCACCAGTTGGAGTGAAAATAAACACACCACCAACATCAAGATCGTTCTTAACAACGTCCATGAACTCAGAAGAACTTGTTACGTTCTGGTTAAACTCCATGAGTTCTTCAACCCACTTCAGTTTTCCACCTGGTTCAACTTTATTTCTTTCTTTGTATTTCCAGTGAGCAGCAACCCCGCGTTCAGCGACTTCATGCATTTCAAACGTACGGATTTGAATTTCGATACGTTCAGCTTTCGGCCCGATGACGGTTGTGTGCAGAGACTGGTAGTTGTTCACTTTCGGAATCGCAATATAGTCTTTGAATCGACCAGGAACCGGAGTGAAAGCAGAGTGAATAATACCAAGGCACTTATAACATTCAGTGATGTTGTTTACGAGAATACGGAATGCGAGTAGATCCTGGATCTGCTCGAAGTCCACTCCACGCTGTTGCATCTTTTTATAAATTGAGAAAAAGTGTTTCGGTCGACCAGTCACTTCACCAGTTACAGAATACTCAAGCATCTTCTCTTCGATAAGATTTAACGTTTCTTCGATGTACCCTTCGCGCTCGCGTTTTTTCATCGCGATTTTTTCAGCTAGACGGTAGTAGATGTCCGGATGAATATAACGAAGACACAAGTCTTCAAGATCGGCCTTAACAGAGTTAATACCAAGACGAGATGCGAGAGGAACGTAGATATCAAGTGTCTCTTGCGCCTTTGCCTGCTGCTTTTCTTTCGTCATGTATTGAAGCGTACGCATGTTATGCATTCGATCCGAGAGCTTCACGATAATAACGCGAAGATCCTGCGCCATTGCCACAACCATCTTACGGAAGTTTTCCGCTTGAGATTCTTCTTTCGTCTTAAATTTAATTTTTGAGATTTTAGTACAGCCGACTACGATCTGAGCAACAGATTGGCCGAACATCTTGGCGATATCTTCCGGAGAGACATCACAGTCTTCCACCGTATCGTGAAGAAGACCTGCCATGATCGAATCAAGGTCCATTTTCAATTTGATCAGAGTACCGGCAACATTCAGCGGGTGAATGATGTAAGGCTCACCAGAAGAACGCTTCACACCCGAATGCATTTTCTCTGCGAACTCATAACACTTACGAAGGATCGTCATGTCCGTTTCAGGCAATAAAACTTCTGCACGTTTGACGAGTTCATCAATCGTGAGGTTTGCTTCGTGAGAAAAATCGATGCGTTCAGCGAACATTGCTATGAGAGGATCCTTTGTACAACGGACTTCAATTTCTCGTAGGCCGTATTCACATCATCGTTGAGGACGAGGTGATCATATTTTTCTTTATGTAATAATTCTTTTTGAGCGTTGTTGATTCTTTCACGAATCACTTCCATCTCATCAGTTCCGCGAGCAATAAGTCTCTTCTCAAGCTCCTGAATTGAAGGTGGCTCGATAAAAATAACTTGTGCCTGATCGCCATAAATCTTTTTCATGGCATCAGCACCCTGAACATCCAGATCAAAAAGCATCTTCCAATTATTCAAAAGACCTTCTGTTACAAAACGTTTTGAAGTTCCGTAATAGTTTGAATGAACTTTCGCCCATTCAATGAACTCTTCTGATGCGATTTGCTTTTCAAAGCTTTCAGGTTTGATGAAGTAATAATCCTTACCGTGCACTTCACCCGATCTCATAGGACGAGTCGTGCAGGATACAGACCATTTAAGATCTGGGATATCGGCCTTCAACCGATTTAATAATGTCGATTTACCTGTGCCAGAAGGTGCACAGATAACGATCATCTTTCCGGAAATGGGTTATTCCAAATTAAGAGCTTGTTCGCGTATCTTTTCTAATTGTACTTTCATCTCGACTACATTTGAGGAAATTTCTGGATGGGCAGATTTTGATCCCATCGTATTGGTTTCACGACCAAGTTCCTGCAGGAGGAAGTCGATCTGACGACCGATTTCACCGGAGGACTTCATCACGGCCTTGAGTTTCACCAGGTGAATCTTTGCCCGATTGATTTCCTCGTCTATTTCAAGTTTTTCAAGATAATACACAACTTCCTGAAGGAAGCGTGATTCATCAATCTTGATGTCTTTTAGTTTCTCATTGAGCTTACTTGTAAGCTTGTCTTTCATCATGTCAGGGTAAAGGCCTTTCAGCTTCTCTACTCCGGCAAGATTAGTTTCATAGATCGCAAGGTGTTCAAAAAGTTTATCTACAAGCTTCTGTCCTTCGTGAGAACGAGAAACTTTGAGCGCCTTGATCGCATTTTCAAAAGACGCGATAGCTAGTGGCTCAAGCTCTTTTTCTTTTTGATCATCTTCATCTTTGTAGAAATCATTGCGAAGGAAATCCACAGGACTAACCTGGAAATTAACGGCAGTCTTTTCAAACACCGGTTTCATGAGATTGATATAAGCTTCAACTTTTTTCGGATCAACCTGAAACTCAGTATTAGCTTTTTCATTACGCTTATACGTAACAGAGATATCAAAACTACCGCGACGGAATTCATTCTCAAGTTTTGAACGAAGATCAAGTTCAAGTGAATTGAACAATGAACTCATTCTGAATTTGTAATCCTTGAAACGGTTATTCACCGTTTTAATTTCTGTCGTAATTGTGAAGTTGGTGCCGGCAGCTTCGCCTTTACCAAAACCTGTCATCGAATAAACGCTCATCTTAGCCTTTCACTTCATCAGAGTTATCAAGAGTCAGTGTAGAGTTACCCATCTGACGGAATTTTTCAAAACGCTTTTGCATCATCACATCAAGATCTTCTTTCTTGAGAGCTTCAAGATTCGACATGATCGCTTCTTTCACTAACTGAATGGCTTTATCAGGGTAACGGTGAGCTCCACCAGCTGGCTCTTTCACGATGCCATCGATCACTTTAAGTTCGAGAGCTTTGTTTGGAGAAAGCTGAAGCGAGTTCGCCGCAGTCTCTGCCATCTTCGGATCTGACCAAAGGATTGAAGCACATGATTCAGGAGAGATGACCGAATAAACTGAGTACTCCATCATGAATACCTTATCTGCTACTGCGATACCGAGTGCACCACCAGAACCACCTTCACCAATCACAACAGAGATGATGGGAGATTTGATGTTGAACATTTCTTCAAGGTTTTCAGCAATCGCAAGTGCCTGTCCGCGCTCTTCAGCGCCGATACCAGGATAAGCTCCCGGAGTATCAACGAAAGTCACAACCGGGATTGAGAACTGAGAAGCCATCTGCATGACACGAATAGCTTTTCTATAACCTTCAGGATTTGCCATCCCGAAGTTACGCTTAATTTTTTCCTGAGTCTTACGACCTTTCTCGATTCCGATAATCGCCACTTTCTGGCCATCGATATAACCGAATCCTGTCACCATAGATGGATCATCAGAGAATCGACGATCACCATGAACTTCATGAAAATCTGTTACCATTTTTTCGATGTAATCAAGAGTATGTGGACGGCTTGGGTGACGAGAGAGCTGAGTTCTCTGCCATGGAGAAAGTTTTGTATAAATTTCTTCAAGCATGCGATTAACTTTCGCCTGAAGAGCTTCAATCTCGTGAGAGATATCAATGTTCTGGTTTGAAGTCTGTTTTAGTTCACGGATCTGGTTTTCTAATTCAGTGACCGGACGATCGAATTCTAAAGTAAAATCCATCAAAACCCTCAAGGTTAAATTACTAATTGGAGACAGGAATTTGTAGGGGTTTAAAGTACATGGATCGAGAGGAAAATGCACGTTTTTCCTCTCGCAGTGGGTGGCTAAATCATTGAAACTTTGTGGCTATTCCCAGCCACCAACCTGGCCAGCTTCGAAGTAGATGTATTTCGACGCGCCATTCATATTATAGAGCCATCTTTCATTCTCATTTCTCGGGTTTCCTGCGATCTCTACTCTGACTGGTTTACCCCATGATTCCATGACATCGTTCTTTGTCATGCCCATCAGGATGTCCTGTTTTTTCATCGCAATTGAACGTTGTCTTAGAGAAAACTTTTCAACTTTAGGTTCTTCGATAAAACCGCGGGTCATCAAATAATCTCGACGTTCGTAAGGTGGAAGATTCAGAAAATAGATTTTCTCAGAAGTCGTTCCAAGTTGATGCTTGTGTTTGTCGTAGAACTCAAGACTCTCCTCACTTTGTGATTGTTCAAGAGAGCGAAGTTCACGCAAAAGAGTTCGCGTATGAAGATTGTCAGCAAGATCTTCCTGGCTTGCAGGAGTTCTCGCGCGCATTTCTTTTTCAGTACTCCAGTCTCTGCCAGTATCACCAGCAATGACGGGAAAATCATTTCGAGGTTCGAAGAAACGGGTATCGTCATGCTCCATCTCGGATAAATAGCTTCGTCCTGTATGAAACTGGGCGCAGCCAATAGGCAATGTGAGGAGAAGAAATAAGGGAATAGATCTGAGTGACATAAAAAACCATCCTTTGCTCTATTACGTCATAGGGCTTTTCGGAACTTCCCTGCTTTCACGTAAGTCCCATGACTTAGAAGGCACATTTTTCCCATGCCTGACTGATACGCTTTTTATTTATCTATCTTACTGAAACGACCGAAAAGATGACTGATGAACTTGTTAGTAAAACTTGAAAACGCCATTAACTTTCTTTTGAATAAGCTCGGTGAGCTTATCTACAAAGCAATTCCTGCGCCTCTCAAAGTAGTGTTCGCAAAAATTTCTGCAGTATTTGTTTGGCTTTCACAGAACATTAAAAGTCTTCCTGCTCTGATAAAAAACTTTCTGATCGCTTTCATCGGGAAGACAAAATCATCTGCTCTTTCATTTGATTACAAAGCCGCTCTTCTTGATACCTACAAAAAGGCCATGGCCCAGTACAAAGAAAAAAGTCCCGAGAGCGCAGGAAAAATCGGAACGGTATTTTTAACTCCATTTCTGATGATTGGACAGTGGCTCAAAGGTCTCTCTGCTGCTCAATCAATGCTCCTTCTTTCATTCTCTTGCGCTTCAATTCTTGCCGTCATCAGTATTGGTTTTTCTGGTCACAAACTAATGAACAAACAGAGTGAAGATGGTCGTACTCCTGCAAGTGTTATTGAGGAAGTCGCCTACGAGCGTCCCGACTACTATAAAAAACAAACGAAGCATTTAGATGTAACAAATCTGCGTCTTCCGGTTTACGTAGCTAAAGTTAATGAGATCAGATCTGTTGATATCGACTTTACTGCAACGTTGACTAACCGAAATTCAAGAATGTTCCTTGAGAAACATGAGTTTCATCTTCGTGACCATCTTATCCTTCAGCTTGAGCCATCAGTTGCTTCGTTTCCTCTCGAGGAGGAAGGCAAAGAGATCATCAGACGCAAGCTTCTGGTCGAGATCAATGATTTCCTTAAACAGAATGAAATCGAGGGTGAAGTTTCTGAACTTAAAATCACCTATGTTCTCGCTAACTAATCTTCCCCAACAAAGACTTGATCGTTTTCTCAGTCAATTTCAATTTTCTTGCCGTCAGTGAAATGTTTCCGTCACAAACCGAGACCGCCCTTTTCACGTAATCTTCTTTATATGTCTGCATCGGAATAAGATCTGTTAAATCAGAGAGACTCATGAGATCTGAACTCTGAATCATAAGGTCTTCATCGAGTGAATCAAAATCCAGTTTGGTAGAGCGCGAGAGAACTTTCTTCTTATCCAGATGACCGTAAAGCTGCCTGAGATTTCCGGGCCACGCCAGAGTTTCATAAAAATCAGAGAGCCTTTGGGATAACGAGACATGGTTGGATAAGGAATAAAAATGGATGGCAATACGAATTCTTTTCAGATCATTCCTTAAAGATTGCAATTCAACCGTATGTCCGGATTTGAGGCGGAAATAAAAATCTCTCCTGAATAATCCCTGCTGAATGAGAGTTTCAAGTTGTCTGCCTGATGCAAACACCAGCCTTGCATTAATGGAAACCTCCTTCATCTCGCCCACTTTTCGGTACTTTTTATTATCAAGAAATGTCAGGAGTTTTGTTTGTAAATCCAAAGGCAAGGAATCAATTTCATCGAGAAACAATGTTCCGTTAGACGCTTCATGAAAGGCACCGTCTTTTTCAGACACCGCTCCTGTAAAAGATCCTTTTTTATGTCCGAATAATTCGCTTTCAATCAGCTGAGGATTAAATGATGACAAGTTCACAGCAACAAATTTGCCAGTTCTGCCACTTTTTTCATGAATCTTTTTTGCAAGATGCGTTTTACCAGTTCCAGTCTCGCCCTGTATAAGGATGTTGAGATTTGACTCGAGAAGACCCTGCTCCATCAATATTTCGTGTTCAAAATGCCTGTTTAAAATTTCAGAAAGATCAAATGGATCAAAGTTTAATTTATTATCATCAATGAACAATCGGTCTTTTCGTTCGACGTAGGCTTCTTTAGCTGCAAGACCGTTGAGCCAGAAGGCCTGGCCCCTCATCGTTTTCATAATGAATCTTCCTTTATCTTCCTTTTCATCAAGTTCAAGCCTGTAGTGAAAAGGTTTGGGGTCCATAGATGGAAGCTCAATGTAGCTCATAGACAGATTATCGGGACGGTATTTTTGAGAGATCAGATCAATGCAATTTCGGTTGAGTGTGAATGCCTTCCGTTTGCCATGAATGGGATAAATGCTGCAACTATCTCCCAGCCTGACTCCGGATGTTTCTATCTGTTTTTTCATAAGTGTGCGTTGATGCATGAAAATCTCCCTGAATTAAAAGTCATCAAAGCGCACCTTTTCTGTTAAAGTCGGTTAAAAGAGAACGACGGAAGTAAATTATGAGCATGAACATTCAGAAGGGAAAAACGGAATTCCTAATGGGAATTGATACCGTTCCACAACTGCAGCAATGGCTAAATGAACATCCATTTGCGAACGGGATAGCTTTCATCGGCCGCTCAAACGTTGGTAAGTCATCACTCATCAACTCTCTTTTTGGTAAATCAACGGCCCGTGTTTCTAAAACTCCAGGTCGCACACGCCAGGTCAATATTTTTGATTTCATTGTAGAGAACCGTGAGACAAAATCTCTCGAGCATTTCTACCTTTTCGACGTTCCGGGATATGGTCACGCTGAAGTGTCGAAAGAAATGTCGAAAAATTGGGAGCATCTTCTCGATACGTTTTTCACAATGTGCGGGCAAAAAATTCTTCTACTTAACATTCAAGATGCGCGTCACCCTGTCGGTGAGCCGGATATGCAGTTTCACGAATACATTAAGTCATTCGACCTGGAGACCTACATTCTCTTCAACAAGATGGATAAGCTTAAAACTCAGAGTGAAAAGGCCAGGCTTAAGGCGATTCAACCGAAGCTTTATTCTATGTTTAAGTGGGTCAAACAGATCCATTTTACCTCGGCAGAAAAGGGTGACGGACTGCCAGCAGTGGAAACTTCCATTATTGAGTTCGTTAAGCGCAATAGCAGCATGAAGGGTTTTAACTGACCATTTTTGTTCATGGTATAAAATCCCAAACTTAGTTATCATATTTTCACTATGATTAATCTCGAACACTTCCTCCTGACTCCAGAGGATGATCACAAAATTACCGAAGTCTTTTCTGTCTTAAGAGAAAAATACAAGGACTACAAAGACCCATGGGGTTTCAACCTTGAGCTTTGTGAAAAGACTCTCCGAAAATTAGTTCCGTTATATCGTTCGTATTTCAAAGTGCGTGTGTTCGGAGCTGAAAACGTTCAGGACCATTCTTATATTGTTACTTCAAATCACACTGGTCAGATTCCCCTTGATGGTATGCTGATCACTATCGCATTTCTTCTGGAAGTTTCTCCTCCCCGAGTTTTGCGTGCGATGGTTGAAAGATTCATGGCGCAGCTTCCGTTTGTAGGAGATTTCACAGCACAGACTGGATCCATTCTCGGGGATCGCGCGAATTGTTCCTTCCTGATCGATCACGGTGAATCGATCCTGGTTTTCCCGGAAGGTGTGCGTGGTATCTCAAAGAACACTCCTGATTATTACAAGCTCAGAAATTTTTCGGAAGGTTTCTACAGAATCGCTCTACAAAAGAAAACTCCGATTCTACCTGTGTGTGTCATCGGTGCTGAAGAGATGTTCCCTTTTGTCTTTCACTCAAAACGTCTGGCTAAGATTCTGAAAGTTCCGGCCATTCCATTGACTGCGAACTTGTTCCCTCTCCCTTCACCGATTGATATCTATATCGGTAAAGAGATTCCAATTCCAGCTCATCTTGAAGCAGAGGCTTCGGACAAAGACATCAAAGAAAATGTTTATCATATCGAGAATACGATCAAACGCATGTTGATCACGGGATTAAAAAACAGAAGACCGTTCTTTGATATTCTGAGAAAACCGATTTCTAAATACGTCATCAAAGAATTCAGAAACAAGGAGCACAAGTGAGCTCCGAGAATAAAAAGAAAATTCTTATTATTGGAATTGCTGGCGGTCTCGCCCAGATGACAGCACGTCTTATCCTGACAGAACATCCTGATTGGGAAAT
>JBEIQF010000141.1:0-8122 GCA_040376635.1 Halobacteriovoraceae bacterium | reverse complement strand
TATCCTGAACGGAAACAATCAGCTCAGTTTTGTTGGTCTTGAACTCAGGAAGAAGTCTTGCCACTTCTTCATGAATAATCTGGCTCAAATCGCATTTCTCAAACGAAAGATGGATCTGTGTACCACCATGCTTTGAAAAATCTAGAAGGACCTGAATGAGTTTTGTAAACTTCACAACATCAGGACGAAGCTCAGATACGATAGGTAACAATGTATCATGAACTTCTTTCGGAAACTTTCCTCTTTCAAGCAAGAGACTCAAAAGATCAATCCTCATTTTCAAAGATGTAAGTGGAGTTCTTAATTCATGAGAGGCAATAGAGATAAAATCTTCGCGCGCTTTAACTGAACGTTTTGTTTCTTTATAGAGAAGTGAATTATCAATGGCAATTGCACATGAGCGTCCAATTTCGCACATGAACTCAAGATCTTCCTTGTTATATAACCTGGAAGGTTCGTTGCTCGCCAGAAGAAATCCTCCGATAACTTTTCCCCGCACTTCGAGAGGAATAGCGATATAGGAAAGAAGATTTAATTCAAGGAGCTTACTGATGAGCAATCGTTTAGGACTTGAGCCTTCGTAAGTTGCCACCATCTTTCTAAGTTCTTCGTGATTGAGTCTCTCACAAATAGGTTTATTCTCTTTGATGGCCTTTGAAAGTCCAATACTCGATGAAAGATCAAACTCCAGGATACTCTCACTCAGGATGGACTTGATCTCAGGCTTTGCGGCTATTGAAATCGTTCGATATATATTGTCATCATTTTGAAGACAGATAAAAGACCAGTTGGCCCAGTGATTGTTGACAATCAGATCCGGAATCTCTTTCAAGACAACTTCATATTCCATGGTCGAACTTAAGACTCTTCGTGCTTCAGCCAGAAGATCCATTTTCTTCAAATGCTTCTTCTCAATTTCCATCAGACGAATATGTTCAATACAAAGAGCTGCGGCCGCGGTGATGTCTTTTACTATCTGAATTTCAAAATCTGTTGGTTTACGAACTTCTCCAAAATATAGAGCAAATGTTCCGAGTACTCGCCCATTTTTAGAAATGATGGGACTTGACCAACAGGCACGCAGATGATGATCGGAAGCTAACTTCCTATAGTCTGTCCAACGTGGATCAACTTCAATATCTTCTGTAATCACTAGTTCTTTTGTGTAAGCTGATGTCCCACAAGAACCACAATTAGGTCCAATGTGTACTCCTTCAATGCCTTCATTGAATTTTTGAGGAAGATTAAGACTAGCTCCCTTCCAGAGCCGTCCATCATCATCTAAAAGAAGGATGCTTGAATAAACACCGATCACGAGCTGATCAATAGGCTTCAATAATTCACCGAGAGAATCTTCCAGAGAAGCTCCCACTACCAGCCTCTGGAACACACTTCTTTGCGCCTGAAGAATCGTTTCATTTTTTCTGAGTTCCGAAATGTCCGAGATGAGTCCGACAGATCCAACAAATTCACCATTGTCATTATAAAGTGGATTACAGGCCGCCCTCACCCATAGAGAAGTTCCATCTTTCCTGATGAATCTAACTTCATGATGCTCTTTTATGCCTTCTACTCGCGAACCTAGTTTATGTTCCAGATCTTTCCAATCTTCCTCGAGCATGAGGTCGCGGAAATTCTTCTTCATCATCTCTTCTTGAGAGTAGCCAATCATGTTGGCCATATTTTCATTTACATATGTCGTTTTAAAATTGATGTCGGCCAACCAGATCCCATCCAGTGACTCTTCTACAATTTGGGAGAAGAGATTAGATGGAATCTTCATCGTTCACCTGTTCCGTAATTTTCTTTAACAGAATCCAGAAGATGCTCAAGCTCAAGAGGTTTTTGAACGAAAGCTTTGCAATCGATGGCCTTCGCCCTTTCTGAATACGCAGAGACTACGATCACAGGATATTTTGAGAAGAGATTTTTTTGCTTAAGTTGTTCAACAAATTCCCAGCCGTTCATGACAGGCATCATGAGATCCAGCAAAATCAATCCCGGATCTGTGGGAAGCAGCAGTTCAAGGCCTTCTTTGCCATTTTTTGCGCTTATGACTTCATACCCCTCGAACTCGAGGGCAAGCTTTAAAACATCACGTATATTAGCATCGTCTTCAACGATCAGAATCTTCTTATTCGACATCGTTTCAGAGTATAAAAAAAAAATTAATCGCGCTTCTTAAGATATCTGGTGTCCTGACAGTTATCATTCTTAAGTTTTCTGCTCAAAACGTTCCAGATTCGCAGATGAGCCGAGCGAACATGAGGGAGCGTACAGTCAGTACGTGACCGATTGTGAGACGAGAGCGAAGCTGTGAAGATGGAGGGTTTTCAGCAGAAAATGGCGCACTGGACAGGAGTCGAACCTGTGACCTACCGATTAGAAATCGGTTGCTCTATCCAACTGAGCTACCGGTGCGCTGAGAAAACCGTAGCTTAGAACTTTAATGTCCCCAATCAATCTTGTCAATGATAGCTTAGGGAAATGACGATTAAGGCACGCATTTTTCGCTCTTCAAAACGCCAGTTTGACTGCCAGCGTGAAGATACTAAACAAGTTGTAGAAGCTACGGCGCTCGCAACTCTGCTTAAAGAAGACCACATTGTGGTTGGGGACTGGGTAGAGCTCGATGGTGAATCCATCGTTTCTGTGCACCCGCGTTCAAATTCAATTTTCCGAAATATCCCTCGCGAACAAAAAAAGAAAGTCATTGCTGCCAACGTCGACGTCATGATGGTTGTCGTGAGTGCGGGTAAGCCTGATTACAAACGTGGTCTGGTTGATCGTTATCTCGCCCGTTCAGATTTCTGGAATGTTCCTGCGTACGTTATCTTCAACAAGATGGATCTGTATGAGGAATCTGATTTTGATATCAAGTTTGAAGCTGAACGATTGAAGTGGCTCAACGTAAAGTGTTTTGAAGTATCTTCGGTCGACAATAATTATAAACCAAAATATCTCGAGAATGGATTTGTAGAACTTGATAAGGATCTTCGCGGAAAAACGGCGATCCTCGTTGGACACTCTGGAGTTGGTAAGAGTCGCCTCATCACTTCACTCTCTGATGGCAAAGTTCAACTCCTCTCAGGCGAGCTAGGCAGTGTCGGTAAAGGTGCCCACACCACAACATGGGCAGAGCTCATTGACGCTGAAAACTTCACGCTGATCGACTCTCCGGGCATCAGATCCATGTCACTCAGTGATCTCACGAAGCAGGACTTGTTGTATTGCTTTTCTGACGTGAATGAATGGTCGTCGAAATGCCAGTTCAGCGCGAACTGTAATCATGAACCGAATAGTAAGGGATGTTTCTTTCAGAAGCTGGATAATGGCAAAAGAGAAGATCAACTGATCCTCTCTCGCCTGGAATCTTATAAACGTGTATTAGAAGAAGTCTCTAATATTCCCGATTGGGCGAAAAAGCCCTAGCGAGAGTGTGGTCTATCGTAAAAACCGTGATCTTTCTCTTGCTGATCAACCGAAGAAATCGATCTTTCATTATGATAAGAAGCACAGCTCACCATTAAACCGAGTACAAAAAATAGTGCTACTGTTTTTGCCATAAAAGGCCTCCAGGATTGGGTGTTCGTTACCCATCTGATCGGATTTATCGACAGAATCCTTAGGAAAATATTTCCCTTATTAATTTTTAATCATTTCAGGAATTTGGAAGCTCAGATTTGAACGTCTTTATCCGAAGGCGTGACCGGTTTACGTTTATTTTCACTCGCCGGTTTCCAGTACGGGAAAAAAACAAGAATTTTTCCGTCTTTCAAATCCATCTTCATTTTTGTGGATTCAACATCACCCGGAACACTGAACGTATTGGTGAAACTTGAAATTTGAGTACCATTAGCAGACTTAATTTCCGTCTGACCTTTGATCGTGATGAGATTATTTTTTACGTTG
Source organism: Halobacteriovoraceae bacterium (assembly GCA_040376635.1). Lineage (GTDB taxonomy): Bacteria > Bdellovibrionota > Bacteriovoracia > Bacteriovoracales > Bacteriovoracaceae > Peredibacter. Next base: position 4,210 of record JBEIQF010000141.1, on the reverse strand, counting down.
ATATCAAGTTGCTGATCAGGAGTTTTCGGAGTGATCTCAAGCGTTCTCCCTGCTGCAGATTCTCTCCATTGCGATAAAAAATTCTGCGGTCTGTGAGCATAAGAATCAAAACCATTGAATGAATCTTTCATCATTTCATTCATCATTTCTTCCATGTCCCCAAACAGATCACCGTCCTTACCTACTCCATTGATGAGTTTATCCATCATGCGACGGTGCATTTCCTCTCGCATCTTGAGAATTTTTTCGCGCCCTTCAGTATCGTGTTGGGCGAAGGCCGAAAATGAAAGCAGAATGAGTAATAACCATTTCATGTTCATAACTATGGTTCCACTTTTTTAGGCGTCAAGGGCCTGAATCTTTTCAAACATTTGATCAAGCCCGTCAACAAACAGCGCAGGGCCTGGCTGCAAGAATATCGCAGGATCAAGCTCCCATAAATGACGGTTTTTTACGGCCGTTGTTGTTGGGTATCTCTTCTCAAAAGACTCGAGTTTTACGGCCTTTCCACACCAACAACCGAAAATAATATCAGGATTGGCCTTGATGATTTCTTCATCGGTCACTTCCCTGTCTTTTGCCATGGCACCCGACTTGTGAGCGAAAATGTTCTCGCCACCAACTGCATGAATCAGCTCAGAGACCCACTGAATGCACGAGAAGCGCGGGTGATCCCACTCCTCAAAATAGACTTTCGGACGACGTGAATAGTTCTTATTTTGATAGTAATGAAGTTTCTCTTCAAAGGACTTAACTAGGGCAAGTGCCTTTGTTTCTTCCCCGATCATCCTGCCTAACAAAAGAATATTGTTCAGAATTTCTTTAAGGGAGCGCTGGTTTGTCACAAAGACGTTGAGGCCACGTCCTATGAGTTGGGAAGCTATGTCTTTTTGAAGATCTGAGAATCCCATCACTAAATCGGGTTTCAAGGCCACAATCTGCTCAATATCGGACCGAATGAATTGGGTGACGACAGGAAGACTCTTTGCTTCAGCGGGTCGCTCTACGTATTCACTCACGCCAATGATTAAATCCTGGCGTCCAAGTAGATAGAGAGTCTCGACGGTTTCCTCAGTGAGGCATATAATTCTCATACGTTCATTTTAAAGGATTAATATGTTGAAAGCTATCGTTCTTCTTCTGTTGTCGTTCAGCCTGTTTGCTGCCGAAGAACACGCCACAATTTCTGTGCAGCGCTGGCAAAAAAAATTAGTCGTTTCCATCAATCATGATGAAGGTTGGCACACTTACTGGAAAAATCCTGGTGATGCAGGGATTGCCTCTACATTTAAATTTTCGAAAGAAACTAAGGCCTACGAGTGGCCTTCCCCTCACCGCTACATTGAAGCTGGTGACATTCTCACGATCGGTTATTCAGACTTAAAGCATTTTTTCTTTGATGATATTGCCGGTGCATTTGATCTCAAGGTCGGCGTCCTCATCTGTAAGGACATTTGTATTCCGGGCGAGGCAACTCTCAAACTTGGTGCAACTGAATCATTTGCGTCCAACCGTTCTGCAAAACCTTTCGGTGATTCTGAACTCACCAAAGCATTTGAAAATTTACCAACTGAAGTTGTTGCACCAGCAGGACTTGAGTATTACCTCACGCGCGTTAAAGATCAGCCAAAACTTACGCTTCACTACACGCTGAAGGGTTACAAAAACACAAAACTCCCTCATGAGTTAAATCTTCTCACTGGTTTCCCGCAAGCTCCATTCGGATACAAGCGTGAATCACTTCACGAGAAAGATGGCGTCCTTTACGGTAAAACAGAAATTGAATGGGATGGGGAATATCAGGAACCACCTGTTGCGCTTCCCGCTTCCGGCCGATTCGAAAAACCGTACGAACTCAAATTCTTATTGAATGCACCTGAAACCGAAAAAGTTCAGGTCATCACATTAAAGGTTCAGGATTTTTCCTTCGAAACTCCGGCGCTGAATGATTTCTACAAGGGCCTTCCTCCAGTTGGAAAAGGTTCTGCTGTCGCCGGAGTGACTTCACCTTCTTTCGGAAACATTTTCGAAATTTTCCTGTTCGCATTCCTTGGTGGATTGATTCTTAACCTTATGCCTTGTGTTCTTCCGGTTATTTCTTTGAAACTTTTTGGCCTTATCAAACACAAAAACCAAACTCGCAAACAAATACTCTCTCACAACCTCGCTTACACCGCGGGTGTTCTCTCAACATTCATGGTCCTGGCTGGTGTGGTCGCCGCTCTCAAAGCAACTGGCGAAAAAATCGGTTGGGGTTTCCAGCTTCAATCACCAGGTTTCATCCTTGTGATGATGCTTGTGCTTTTTATCTTGTCGTTGAATCTCTTCGGCCTTTTTGAATTCATCACTCCCGGTGGTAACAAACTCGGATCAGCTGAACTCAAAGACGGTTTCTCCGGCGATTTCTTCTCTGGTGTTCTCACAACAATTTTATCAACACCATGTTCAGCTCCCTTTCTCGGAACTGCACTTCCATTTGCTTTCACAACAACGACACTCAATATCTTTTTGATATTTGCGATGATTGGCCTGGGCCTCTCAATGCCGTTCCTTTTGACAGCTCTCTTCCCATCACTCCTTAACGTATTCCCGAAGCCGGGTGCGTGGATGGAAAAACTAAAATACTTCCTTGGTCTTTCACTTGTTGTCACTGTGATCTGGCTCTATGACGTATTCGTTTCACTTGTGGATTTCCCGGTGGTGAGCTGGAGACTCAATCTCTTGTTTGCCCTATGGTTCTTCGCTTTCTTCTTTGCCCAAAAAATCTCCAAGTCACGTATCGCTCAGATTGTTGTCTTCATTCTTCCAGTTGCTCTAACAGTGATGGCCATTAAAAACATCCCGATGCGCCCGGCAGATGCAATGGAGACGAAAGTTGATTCAACATGGAAGCCGTGGACTGAAGAAAAAATGAAAGCAGAGACAGGAAAATTCGTATTTGTCGATTTCACAGCTGAATGGTGCCTGACATGTAAAGTGAACAAAAAACTTGTCCTTGAAACATCTGGCTTTGAGAAAATGGCAAAAAAATACGAGCTCGTGTTGATGCGTGCAGATTGGACTAAACGTGATGACAACATCACTCAATTCCTGAATGCCCACAATGCGGCAGGTGTGCCTGCTTACTTCATCCAAAAGAAAGACGGAACAGTCGTGTCTTTGGGCGAGACAGTTTCAACTTCCAAAGTTGAAGACATCCTCAAAGCTTCGCCCTAATCCTTGCACGTTGATTACAATGAAAACAGAGAAGCCTCAGATTTGAGGCTTCTGTTTTTCCGCCGAGGGCGAACGGTTTTTTGTGATCAACTTGTGTCTTAAACATACTCCCACATTTCATACAGACACCTTCTGATTCTTTATAAAGATCCCTCTTCTGTGAGTTGGTGGGTGTGCGTCCGTCGGTTTCTGTTATTCTTCCTTTATCAGTGAGCTTGAACTTTTTGCGATTGATATTTTCGAGAGCTTCTTTGGTGAGTTTTTCCATATAGGAATCGCAGAACTTGTATTCCCCGAGAATGTTTCGGGCATTTTCCATGAGCTTTAATGTGTCATCGCAGATATTCATTTTTACTTGGGTGAAAGTTGCGGAGACAGGTTTAGCGGTTTCTCTAGGTAGAGGTTGCTCAGTCCCCATTCCAAAAAGAGTCTTTTCAGTTTCTCTAGTCGTAAGACCTGCAATTTTCTCTAAAACTTCTTTTTTTTCTTCAACGTCTTTAATCTCTTCTTTGTTGAAAAATCCAACAGCCTGACTAAGACCTGTAAGTGTTAATGACCCATCATTAATTTTATCTTCGAGTTCAGGAATATCGGCAAGCATTCTCGCGGCCCTAATTCTCTTCATGGCCGAACTTTCTGAATAGTGCAATTCCTTGATCGCGTATGCAACCATTGTTGGATAACCGTAGTCACTGAAAAGCTTTCTTCTTTCTATTTCTTTTAAATGATGAAGAACAACACTAATCACTTCTCGCTCTTTTTGAACAAGACGTTTGGTGTCTGCGATATCTAGGAAAAGAACCGTTATGAAATTGATTTGATTAAAAGAAATATTTCAGACGAGAAAAACACTCTGCGCAACCCGCGCGGGTTGCGCTCTGCAAACCACACCAACGCCGCATCCTCAACCGTCGGCGGCAACGACATCAACCCCTGCACCACTAGCTTCGGATCAGCTCCATGATAAAGCACTTCATACACGCCAGAAAAAATC
>JBEIQF010000452.1:0-2368 GCA_040376635.1 Halobacteriovoraceae bacterium | reverse complement strand
GAATCTAAGGCCGGAAAAGAAAGAATCAAAATCATCAATCTCTGCAGAAACTACAAATATCTGAGCAACGGTTATTATTGCTCACTACTGGCAGAAGCACGCGGTCATTCGGTCATCCCCTCAGTGAAGGCGATCAACGATCTTTCGAAATCTAATCTCTACAATCTCGAGACAGAAGATCTCGATATGGAAATCCAGAAAGTCTTCAAGAATCAAAGCCCTTCTGATGGTGTTGGTATCACGATCTATTTTGGTCGAACTGAAAAGGAACAACTTCAGGATGTGGCCCGCCAGATTTTTGATCTCTTCCCTGCCCCAATCCTTCATGTAGACTTTCAGTGGGACAAAAAATGGGAAATAAATTCGATTCGTACCGGGTCACTTAATGCTCTTTCAAGCACTGATGAAGATAAGTTTGCAGCAGCACTTGATGAGTATTCAAACAAGATCTGGAGAAAGCCAAAGGCGAAAAAGAAATACCGATACGATCTTGCGATCCTGCATAACCCAAATGAGGAAATGCCTCCTTCAGACAAAAAGGCCCTCGCCAATTTCATCAAGGCCGGAAAAGATAGTGATGTCCTGGTAGAACTGATCGAGAAAAAAGATTTTGGAAAAATCGCCGAATACGATGCTCTTTTTATCCGAGAAACTACCGCCCTCAATCATCACACTTACAGATTCGCTAAAAAAGCTGAGGCGGAAGGTTTAGTGTGCATAGATGATTCGATGTCGATTCTTCGATGTACGAACAAGATCTATATGCATAACCTTCTTCATTCAAACAATATCAACTCTCCCAAGACTTTGGTCATCAGTAGTAACCAGGAACAAATCAAGGAAGCAATCGATGAGATTGGCTTCCCGATGATTATTAAGATCCCGGATGGCGCGTTTTCAAAGGGCGTCTATAAGGTGAAGACTCCGGAAGAGATGATCAAGGTCACTGAAGAGCTTTTCAAAAAGACCTCACTTCTCCTTTGTCAGGAATACTTCTACACCGATTTTGACTGGCGGATCGGTGTATTAAATGACCGTGCGGTGTTTGCCTGCAAATACTATATGACCAAAGGTCACTGGCAGATTTACGATCACACGAAGAAAAGAAAAAAAGGAATTGAATCCGGCGATTCGGAAACATTCCCTATTTCTAAAGTTCCCAAACACGTTATCAGCACGGCCCTAAAACTCTCTCACCACGTTGGTGATTCCCTCTACGGCGTGGACTTGAAAGAGAAAAATGGAAAAGCGTACGTGATCGAAATTAACGACAACCCGAATATCGATACGAACGTTGAAGATGCCATCGCAGGCATGGATCTTTATCACAATATCATTCACGAATTTGTGAGAAGGATTGAGGAAAAGAGATGAAAAAAGTCATTATTTTTGGTGGAACACACGGTAACGAATGGACCGGGGTTTATGCCATCAAAAAATACGCCGAAACTCTCACCAAAGAATTTCCTGATCTGGATCTGCATTTCGTGCACGCTAACCCTGAAGCATACCGTGTGAACCGTCGTTTTAAGGATGAAGATCTCAATCGCGCGTTCCAGTTTCTCCACGAAAGTCGCCCGGATTCTTTTGAGCACAATCGCGCCAAAGAACTCAAAGCGATGATTGATAAGGAGCCTTGCTTCGTTCTCGACTTACACACGACAACATCGAACATGGGAAACACGGTCATCATCAGTCATGACCGCCCTATGAATTTTTTTGTGGCCAAAAATCTCTCTGAAAAATTATCCGATTGCAGAGTGATTCTCTCACCTGACCCGAATAGAAAGTATCTCGCTTCCCAATCTGAATTCGGCATGATGATTGAAGTTGGGCCAGTCGCAAACAGCGTGATTGATGGCGTTGTTCTCGAAGGAACACTGCAATTAATGAGAGAAGTCTTGCGCACTCTCTCAACACTCACTAACTTGACGAGTGGGACTGTAGAAATTTATGAAGAAATAGAAGATGTTTACTATCCTCAGAACGAAAGCGGTGAATTGACTTCATACATTCACAGAAGTTTTCAGGATAAGGATTTTCATCCCGTTAAAGGTGCCTACATTCCGTTTAAATCATTCGAGGGTGAGGACCAGAGACGAGAGACTAAAGAGGAGCTTTACCCGATTTTTATCAACGAGGCAGCCTATTATCCGGTGAAATTGGCCTACACTCTTTGCAGAAAAAGGATTCTCAGTTTCTAGATGCGGAGCAACAAAAGAGTTATCTGCATCAAGCAGTTAAAATAATTAAGTCAAAGCTCTTGCGAGACAAAAAGAGTTTCGCTAAATTTATAGGTAATCAATCAAGAATTAAAGATCATCTGATTAATTGTCATTTGGATGAATCAAAAAAGGAGAATTCTATG
>JBEIQF010000041.1:0-14944 GCA_040376635.1 Halobacteriovoraceae bacterium | reverse complement strand
CCGGTGTAGGTAAGTCAGTTCTTATGGGTATGATCGCCCGTAACACAAACGCAGACATCAACGTGATCGCACTTATCGGAGAACGAGGCCGTGAGGTTCTTGAGTTCATCCAATCTGACCTCGGAGAAGAGGGTATTAAGCGTTCTGTGGTCGTTGTAGCGACTTCTGATACATCTGCCCTTATTCGTATGAAAGCCGCTTATACAGCGACTACGATTGCTGAATATTTCCGTGATCAGGGTTCTGACATTCTTCTCATGATGGATTCAATCACGCGTTTTGCTATGGCAAATCGTGAAATCGCTCTTTCTACCGGTGAGCCTCCTGGTCAGAAAGGTTATACACCTTCAGTATTCGCAAAACTTCCCAAGCTCATGGAACGCGCAGGTACGAAAAAAGGCGCAGGCTCAATTACCGGAATCTATACCGTTCTCGTTGAGGGTGGAGATATGGATGAGCCGATCGCGGATGCCGTTCGAGGTATTTCCGACGGACACATTCTCTTATCAAGACAACTGGCCGCTAGAAACCATTTCCCTGCGATTGATGTTCTCGGATCTATTTCCCGAGTTATGACTAAAGTTGCGAGTAAAGAGCACAAGATTGTTGCCTCTCACTTACGTGACTTACTTGCAGCTTACAAAGAATCAGAAGATCTCATTACGGTGGGCGCATACGCCCGCGGCTCAAACCCTAAAGTAGATAAAGCTATCGTCATTTATGACGACCTCATCAATCTTCTTCGTCAACAGATTGAAGAATCCTATACGATTGATGAACTTTTTGATCGCATGCTCGAGATCGCCCGCAAGGCGGAGAAAGCAATGGATCCTAACTTCAGATAAAAATGAGAAAATACGAATTCCGGCTCGACCCGGTACTAAAACTCAGAAAGCTTAAAGAAGAAAACTGCCGTATGGAGCTGGGTCAGCTTCTCATGGAGTTGAATCGCATCGAAGATCAACTTGCACACGACCGTAATGAAATAGATAATTACTATAAGATTCAGGAAGGCGCTCTTCAAACAGGTATGCGTGGCGGACAAGTCCAGGCGTTCCCGATGTTGATTGCGGCCAAAAACCGAAACATCGATCTTCTTTTGATTGAGAAAAAAAAGCAGGAAGATCGCGTTGAGGATAAAAAGAAGGAGCTCGCTCAGCTCCGAGGCGATCTCAAAGTCATGGAAAATCTCAAAGAGAAATCCTACGATGAGTGGAGAAAGGCCCTGAACAAAGAAATCGACCAGAAGGTCGAAGAACAAACACAAAACTGGTTAGCGACAAAAGATAAGAAGGCTTAGATGAAAACTTTATTAACGATGATTGTATGTTTAGGTTCTATGTCAGCATTTGCTGTCGGGAAAACTTACACGGAAGAGCAGTTTGTTAAGAAAGTGACTGAAGAAGTAAAAAAGAAAGTCGACTCAATCAAAAATAAATCTGTGTCAGAACTCACAAAAGAATTACTCGATAAAGAAGAAAAGCTGAAGCTCAAAGAACTCGAACTTCAAAAGCAGTCTGATGCCATGAGAGTTTCTGAGGGCGATATCGAGAAACGTTACAAAGACCTCAATGACAAACAGAAAAACTTCATCGGCTGTGTTGAGAAAAACGAAGAAGATTCTAAAGCTCGTATCGGCCAGCTCGTTGATATGGTTTCCAACATGAAACCTCAGAAAGCTGCTGAAGTGTTATCTGTGCAGGATTCTGAGATTGCAGTTAAAATTCTTCAGATGATTGATGCTAAGAAGGCTTCGAAGATTTTCAATTTCATGGATAAAGATGTTTCGGCTAAGCTTCAGAAGCAATATCTTTTAATGAAGAAGTAATTCTCTTTCGGCTTTTTGTAATAACCATGTTTCAGCAGAACTATAATTCCCCGTAAATTTAAGATTCTTTTTCCCAGTGTGCTTTAAATCGTTATTGATGACGTAATCGAGGGCATTTTTGGTCTCAGTTGGTTTTTTCAATACATGAAGATGATAGCGCTCAATTTGAATAGACCCTTTTCCAATTCTTTTGACGAGTGTGTTGGTAATTGATCTCATCCCCTTGATCAGCGATTCTGTATCCTTAGCTTCAGCAATAAGATGTATATGGTTTGATTGGATAGTGTAGTAACACACCTCAAATTTGAATTTTAAGGCGTTATAGAGGGCAATTTCTAGAATCTTTAAGACTTTATCTGTTTGCACAAACGTCGCATATTTAAAATTGATATGGAGTGGATCATTAGCAGTGACCACCTCCCGTTTTCTATGGCTCACGCCCGGACTATGTTTGCGCTTTCTTCCTGAATTGGGTCTTCTGCCGCCGAGAGTTCCTTTATAGAGATTAAGACTAAATTGTTTCATCTTTCTGATTTAATACTTTCTTGCAAATCCTCCAATGAAAGATGCTTTTTATAATCAGATATTTCAATCAAGAAATTGAAAAGGGCAGAGGTCTAAATTGAAAAGGGCAGAGGTCCAAATTGAAAAGGGCAGAGGTTCTTTTGAGTCAGACTTATTTAGTTTCAAGCCTTAGCTGTCGACTAAGGCTTAAATCCAATGAATCTATTTACAGTGGCAAACATCAGAAGTGAATTCTCCATATTGACCGCTTCTTTGGCCGTCTGGAGTAATGCCAACGTATTCTGTACCTCTTTCCTGGCATTCAGAAATGCAAGCAGCCTTCGTCTTAGTCGTTGAACAAGAGGTGATTGTTAATAATGTGAAGAGTACAAATAGGAGATTCATTTTCATATTTATGTCCTTTATGGTTATTTGCAATGACAAACATCGTGAGAGAATTCACCATACTGACCTGATTTGATACCATCAGGAGTGATTCCAGCGTATTCAGCACCTCTTTGCTCACATTGGCGAATGCAGGTGTCCTTAGTTTGTTTTGATGTACAGGACGAGATACAGCTTAGTAATAAGAAGCAAATCAATAGCGAATAAACTTTCATTCAATCTCCAATATTGGCTAGATTTAGTTAAAATTATTCTACTGAATTTTAAAATTTTTGAAGGGAAGAAAAACTTAATAATTCTTAGAAAACAAAAAAGGCCCGCCTAAGCGAGCCTTTCATCTATTAAAATATTAACGATTAATTGGAAGCTTCAGATACTGTCTCGACTTGCCTTTATTATTCTGAACAACAAGAGTGGCATCAGAGAACTGACGAGTATTCATATTCAGCTCTTCACGAGAGTAACTAATTTGAACGTTCGTTGTGCCTTCGCATCCAGCACCAGTTGCATTTACATCAAGGAAGCAAGTGTAAGGAAAAAACGTGTCTGTACAGCCACGCATTCTTACTGACATTTCTGCATCACATAGACCTGAAACTTCAGCAGTGATGTTGATTGAATCTGATGCTTTATCGAAGTCAGCACTGAGAACTTTTACTTTGCCATTAACAAGATCAGAGGCATTTGAATTGTTCAGAGTGAGAAGCATAGCTAGTGCGATAAAAGCTTTCATGAGGACTCCTTATATTAGATGTAAGGAGTGTATAAAACCCAGGCCCCCCAAAGCAAAGAACCTACCTAAAGTTGTAAAAACTCCCGGAAATGTCTAAAAAATGCACATTTTTACCCCTAAAACGGCAATCTTTGCCGTTCTCAATTAAGTCCTAAAGGTTTTGGAATATATTGCCCGGCTTCAAAAGTATGTAAGGATTGTGGAATAATACTCATAGGACCACTTAAGTTTTAAGGAACAAATGATTCAGGCTCCACTACCAAAACCGATCGAACTACCAAAGGCACAGCCGAAACGTGCTGATGCTGAAGTAGTATCGAACCAGAAGCAGGCCCCTAAGGCTGCTGCTGCTTCTAAGAAGAATGAAGTTTCTTCTGCGAAGGAAGGTAAGAAGGAAGTTACTGAGTTTGATAAAGAGCTTGAGAATGCAACATCTGAAGTTTCGGGCGAAGCTCAAACTGAAGTGAAAGCAGTTCAGGTTTCGGAAGACCTTGAGCTTCCATCAAAACTTGTTAATCCTAACGGTTCTGTCGAAACGACTTCTCCAAAAATCTTCGATCCATCAATCACTAAAGATGTTGAAAAACTAATTCAGCCAAAATCGGCTGAAGTGAATGTTGCTGCTCCTGTTGAACTTACTGATGAACAGGTTGCTCAACTTGCTAAAGGTGAAGTAGATCCTAAGGCGATGAATGCTGAGCTTGAGCAGGCAATGCTTAAGACTCCGAAGACAAACTCTGGTCGCGCTCCTGCGATTGAATTCGCTAAAGCGGAAATTGATCCTCAGCTTCTTAACAATGAAGATTTCGTTGCTCAGAAAAATATGGCAGCTAAGAAAGCTGCTCCAAATGCTTACGGTATGAAAGTTGTTCCTCAGACACAACAGCAGAAAGTTGCGATGGAGAATGGTCTTCAGCAATCTCAGGTTGTGAAAGAAGCAGCAGCTAATGAATCAGCGATGAACTCTCAGCAGTTCATTCTTGGTCTTCAGGCTGATCAGAAAATGAATCTTGGAAATGAATCTCAAACAGCTTCGGTTAAGACTTTTGATATGTCGAATATCAAATCTTCTCAGCCAACAGAGATCATGAATCAGATCACTGATTACGTAGTTCAAGCTAAGGCTGCAAAAGAGCCGACAGTTAATATGCGTGTGAATCACGAAGACCTTGGATTGATCGATATTACTGTTTCAAGAGTTGGCAATGTTAACTCTGATACACTTGCGATCAACATCGGTGCTCACTCAGCGGAAGGGAAGAACTTCTTCTCTCAAAACTCAAAAGATTTATTCACGCACTTAACAACTGCGGGTATCAACGTGTCTGACCTGAAAGTGGAAACTCCAACACAGACAGCGAAGAACGAATTCGATTTCGGATCTCAGTCTGGCAAAAACCAGCATGGATCAGAAAAGCAATTTGGCTCTGAACAGAATCAGCGTCGCCATGATCAAGAGCGCCGTCAGGATCTCTGGAAACTTCTTGATAAGGAAGCAGCCTAATGCCTGAAATCGGAAGACCAATTACACCACAACAGGCCCAGTACTCTCAGGTCACAATTGGACCTAAGTCACTAGCTGGTAAGGGTAAATCAGAAAGAGAAATTCGCGAAGATATCATTAACAAGGCCACTGGTTACAAGCCGAAGAATGATATTTATAAAGAAGGCCCACACAATCAGATGGGTAAAGACGAATTCCTGAAACTTCTTACGTTTCAGATGCAGCACCAGGATCCGATGAATCCTATGGATCAATCGAAGATGACAGGTGAGCTTGCACAATTCTCTCAGCTTGAGCAACTTTCAAACTTGAATAAGAAGTTTGATGATCTCGGCAAGACGAAGTCGATGGAAGATAAATTCTATGCAGCTTCGTTTGTTGGAAAAAAAGTTGTAACTGCTGGTTCAACAATCAATTTAAAAAATTCCGGTGATCCGGGTGACGTTCTTTTCAAACTCGATGGTGATGCTTCTAAAGTCATGGTTCGTATCCTTGATTCGAAGAACAACGTTATGGGTGAAATCTGGAAAGAAGGTATGTCGAGTGGTTCACACCAAGTTACTTGGGATGGTGTTGCACTAGACGGTTCTCCAGCAGTGAAAGGTTCATACCGCGCACAAGTTAAAGCGTGGGATCCGATGGGGAATGAAGTAGGAACTAAGACTGAAGCAACTGGTGTTGTTCAATCTGTAACTTTCGATGAAGGTGAACCAGTTCTTTCTGTTGATGGACAAAAAGTTTATCTTCGTGACGTTCAAAGTTTTCATACTGCAGACGTTCAGACTCATGCAGCAAATAATTCCGGCTTGTCGGGGCATGATGGTTCGATACAATTAAAGAATAACGCACTTAATGCGAAAACTGTTCCAGCACAGCAAGCGATGAACGCTTACTCTGAGAACACTGGAATTTACGATGAGTAAGGTGAATTCATTCTTGATCCCAAACGTATCGTCACTTCCTTCTGATGCTCAGAAGGCAGAGAAGTCGAATGCGCTTAAGTCGGGAGAGAAGAGCGAGTTCAAAGGTTTGATGGACAAGGAGCTCTTGCAGCCGCAAGTAACTCCGAAAGACATTGGCCCGGAATTAAAAGTATCAACTCATGCAACGAAAAGATTGCAGGAGAGAAATATCGAGCTTGATGGAAATGAGTACATGAAGCTTAAAGAAGCGATGGGTAAGTTACGTGCTAAAGGTGGTCATGATTCACTCGTGATTACGAATAAAGCGGCTTATGTCGTTGATGTGGACAAGAACACGGTTGTTACAGCTGTGGACAAGAACAACATGAACGAAAACGTATTTACTAAAATCGATTCAACGATTTTTATGATGTAAATCGACTTAGGAGTGAGTCGACTAACATAGGTATCTATTATTAATTTGGATTGAGGTGGCTGGTCCTTTTCTGGAAGCCATGGTTGAGAGCCTGTAGTGCTCAAAACCCCTCGCCAGCGTCTAGGAGGGACAGTTATGAGTATTCTTTCGTCATTCAACATTGGTGTTACAGGTCTAAATGCTGCTGGTCAGTCAATGGGTGTTATCGGTGATAACATTGCAAACGCCGGCACACACGGTTTCAAATCTTCTCGTGCAGAATTCCAGGATATGCTTGCTAACTCTCTTAAAGGGATTGATGGCGGTGACCAAATGGGTTCTGGTACAAAACTCGCTCACATCACAGCTCAGTTCACACAAGGTACTGTTGCTCGTACACAAAACATTACTGACCTTGCTATCAATGGTAACGGCTTCTTCACTGTAGATGCTCCATTCGGTAAAGGTTACACACGTGACGGTGCTTTCCACTTCGATAAAGAAGGATTCATGGTTAACGGTGATGGTTATAAAGTTCAGGGTTTCCAGCCTGATGAGAAAGGTCTCGCTATCACAAATAAAATGGGCGCAATCAAACTTGGTAATACAAATATTCCAGCTACTCCAACATCTGAAATCAAAATGTCTATGAACCTTGATTCTCGTGATAACGTAAAAGTTTTCGATCCGAAGAATCCAGACAAGACTTCTAACTTCAATACTTCAGTAACTGTTTACGATTCAGTTGGTACTGCTCGTCTAGTTACTCTTTACTTCAACAAACAAGCTGATGGTGCTACTTGGGACTATCACGCAATGATCGACGGTGCTGATGCTCAAAACGGCAAGCCGGGCGAATTGATGGAAATGGCAAACGGTTCACTTAAGTTCGATCAGAAAGGTATCCTTCAGGAAGAAATTCCAGGAATGAACTCTTTCAACTTCAATAAAGGTGCAATCGCTGGTCAGAAAATTGCTTTCGACTTCGGTGCTTCGATTAAAGAAGGCGGTACTGGTCTTGATGCTGCAACTCAGTTCGGTTCTAAATCGTCTGTTGCTCGTCACTCTCAGGACGGTTCTTCGGCAGCAACACTTGCTTCAATGTCTTTCAATGATGACGGTGTTCTTACAGCTGTATACGACAACGGCCAGTCTAGAAATCTTGGTCAGGTTGCAGTTGCTAAGTTCGAGAATAACGAAGGTCTATTCAAAACTGGTAAGAACTTGTTCAAAGAAACTCGTAAATCAGGTCAGGCAGCTATGGGTAAACCGGGCGCTGATGGTCGCGGTGAGGTTCTTGCGAAATCTATCGAGCAATCAAACGTAGATATCGCTCAAGAGTTCATCGGTTTGATGGCAGCTCAGCGTAACTTCCAGGCGAACACAAGAACAATCACAACATCTGACCAGATGTTACAAGAAGTTCTTAACATCAAGAGATAATCTTGATCACTAACTCCTAATAGATACCGCTTTTAATACTCCAGAGAGGGCAACCGAAAGGTTGCCCTTTTTTATTTTCAGGTTAGAATTTTAGTATGAAATACTTAATTCTGATCCTTCTTCTCTCATCCCAAGCCTTTGCTTCTGAAGCTCCTACAAGTGGTACTTACCGTTGTAAGGAAGGCAATAACGATTCAGTCTGTGACCAGAGAATCAAAGTTTCTCCCACTTCCATGCGTGTGATGTACGAAGGCGATTGCGGCAGCCAGGGCCCTTATACCTATTACTGTGAAGGCGAAGAGTGTAGTGACGGCGCCATTCTGATTTCATTCAGGGATCAGGATCACTATCGTTGGGAAAATCTCAGTTACAAAATTTATTGTGAAATGGAGAAAGTTAAATAATGAAAGTTTTATCACTGCTGTTAACGTTGCTTCTCACTTCTTGTGCCAGTTACGTTCGTACTCAATCCAACAAGATGATCTCACCTGAAGCTAATGGTGGACTCGGAACCGGACAACTTGAAGCAAGACTTGAATCTCAGAAACGTGATCGCCTCGATTTCACCAATGACAAGACAAACAATCGTGTTGAAAGAGCGGATGCTCCTTACGCTCTGGCCGGTCTCGGTGAAGTAGGGATATTTAAATATCTCGATGTCTATCTTCAGCCTCATATCTCATCTGCGACTACTATCGGAGCAAAATATCAGTTCATGGGTAAGGCTCGCACTGAGGCAGGCGCCAATAACTTTTCCTCATCCATTCTGGCAGGTTATGGTCATGGAGCGCGATCGTACAATAGCTCTGGCGATCTTGATGATCTCTTCAATGATAATTTGAAGAAAGTGAGCATGGAAACTACTCACACTGAAGTAGGTCTCATCAATGGTTACAGATGGTCGAAAAATTTCCTACAGTACACAAACGTGATTTATCAGAATCAGGTTCTCGAAGGTAAAGTCACAAACAAATCCGGTACTCTTACAGACGCAGAATTTAAATACACTCAGGATGGCCTGATCTATTCCACTGGATTCATCCTGTATTTTGCAAAAGCACACTGGAAAGTCGATTACTCTCATTTTGTAAGTGACTGGTCACGAACTGCGAAACACACAGTTAATTCTGTAAATACGGCCCTTGGTTTTAACTGGTGAACAGATCCCTCGCACTTGATGTGTTTCGCGGCTTAACAGTCGCACTCATGATCCTGGTAAATAATCCGGGAACATGGTCACATATCTATGCGCCTTTTGAACATGCGGCCTGGCACGGTTTAACTCCGACAGATCTTGTGTTTCCCTTTTTCCTGTTCGCTGTTGGAAATGCTCAATCGCTGGTTCTTCCTCGTATCTGGGAATCTAATACTAAAAATTATTTTCTGAAGAAGGTGTGGAAAAGAACGTTATTTATTTTCGGTATCGGATTCTTCTTGAATTGGTATCCGTTTTTCACGTGGATCAATGATGATCTGAAGCTCAGAACGTGGACATGGCTCAATGCTGATGGTGTTGAAGTAGGTATCAGGTTTCTCGGTGTTCTCCAGAGGATTGCATTAGCCTATGGAATTTCGGCAATGCTCGAATTTCTTTTTCCTAAAAAAGTTCTGACGGTCAGTCTCGCACTTCTCGCGCTCTATTGGGGAATGTGTGTTCTATTTGGAACTGGTGATGTTTATAGTCTTGAAGGATTCTTTGGCACAAATGTAGACCGCATGATTCTGACACCGGTTCATTTATATCAAGGAGAAGGCGTAGCTTTTGATCCTGAAGGATTGATCAGTACTATCCCTGCAGTTGCTCAAGTTATGCTTGGCTATTGGGTAGGGCGTATTCTAGTCGCTTTCAATCCACGTAGGACAATGAAGGCTTTACTCAAGAGAGGAGTCAATCTTCTTATTCTCGGGATACTTATTTCTCCTATCAATCCAATAAATAAAAAAATCTGGACGACGTCATACGTACTCGTAACAACTGGACTTGCGATTCTTCTTCTCGCGGGACTTGTGTATTTTTTAGATCGAAAAAAAGTAGGAACTCAAGCTGCTTACTTCTTTGAAGCCTTCGGAAAAAATCCACTTTTCATTTTTGTGTTGAGTGCTTTGATTCCCAAAACAATGTCACTCATCCGAATACCTTACCTGGATAAATTCTTAACTCCTCTTCAATGGTTTTATGAATCAATATGTTCGAAATTCCCGGGGCCTCCCGAGAATGGTTCACTTTTATACGCTATTTTGTTAGTTGGTCTTTACGGAGCTCTGGCTATTTGGCTCGATAAACGAAAGCTCTATTTTAAGGTCTAATGTTATAACTCCAGGAGTAAATTTATAGATGCAGGAGGCGTCTATGAAATCTCTCATAGTCATGACAACAATCTTATTTGCATTCTCTCAGGGTTGTAGCAAACAAACTACCGATCAGAATTTTCAAGATAACAAAGAACGACAACCGGCCAATCATTACGATGCGACTTTAGATCCAAACATTAATAGTCTTTCAAATCAGCCTGCAAACAAGGAGGCTTTATGAAAAGTCTTGTTACTTTAGCTACACTTCTTTTCACTATTGCAGCTTGTGATCGACCTTTGATCAGACCTAAAGGCAGCGATATTCAATGGCAGCAGAGACAGGAACAAATGGAGCACGAAAAACATCAGGATATAAACCATCTGGATGAAGAGCAACAACGGGAAGAACAGACGCGTGAAGTAAATGTAGATCGCGAGAGATCAATTGAAACAATTGATCCGATTAAACTCAATCCTGCGAATAATTAGTTTTATTAAGGATAAGGGGATTTATAGGGGTCTATTACCCGTCGTTGCCGATGGCCTCAACCGGACATGCAGCAAGTGCATTTTCAGCATCTTTGAATTCTTCGGGAGTTTGGGGCTGAAGTTTAACGAAGGCGTGGCCTTCGTTATCATTCATGGCAAAGAACTTGGGAGCTTCTACACAGCAGGCGTCGCACGCGATACAAGAATCATCGACAAAGTATTTACCTGGTACGTTTTCTTTAAAGCGTGCGTTCTTATCTGCCATACAAATGCTCCTGTAGCGGAGCCTAAAGTTACAATAAAGATTGGTTTGTGACAACCTTTGCTTTGTTGTTCATCGTCTTCAACAATTCCTCTCTGACTTTACGAGAGAATAGCTGGTTCTGAGAATCAACTTCTGCTTTCATCTGCTCTGGAGTCTTAACAGTTTCATCAACTTTCTTAGAAATAACTTTTACAAGAAAGATTGTTCCAGGGTTTCCGAAGTTAAGGATTGTACCAGGAGCAGCTTTGAAAATCTGATCAGCTTCTGCTGGAGCAAGAGAAGATTGAGCAAGATTCTGATCGTACTGGTTAACATCAGTATTCTTGTAAACCTGACCATCTACTTTCTTAGCAAGAGTTTCAACAGTTGCGAAATCGCCTTTAGCAAGGGCCGCTTGGATTTCATCAGCAGTAGATTTCAGAACGTTATCAAGATCAGAAGCTTTTGTTTTCTGAATCGCCATCTGAGCAAGTTCAGTCTTCACAGAATCAACTGTCTTTGTTTCTGCAGCTTTTTTATCTTCAACAAGAATGATGTGGTAACCAAACTGAGTTTTTACTGGCTCAGAGATTTCACCTTTCTTCATTCCGAAAGCAACTTTATCGAACTCAGGAACCATTCTTCCAGTCGAGAACCAACCAAGGTCACCACCGTTAGCTTTGCCTGTAGGATCTTCTGTTTCTTTCTTAGCGATATCACCAAAGTTCTTAGCATTTACTTTCGAGCGAAGAGATTTGATTTTCTCAAGCGATTTAGCATCGTCGCCTGAAATCAGGATGTGACGAGCTTTTACTTCTTCAGGCTTGTTGTATTTAGAAAGATTCTCAGTGTAAGCAGTTTCAATCGACTTCTGATTTTCAGGCTTAGCAAGGTAATCTTTGATTTCTTGTTCAGAAACTGAAACCAGAGGAGCAAGCGCCTGACGGCTGATCTTCACGCCTTGAACTGTTACAGCGTTGTTTTTGAATTTTGCCACGTCTTGAAGGTAGCTATCAGAAACGATGATCGTGTCGAAGAGACCATCAACTTTCTTTTGCTTAAGGTCATTTCCTACGAGTTCTTCAAACTGAGTAGGGTTGTAACCATTGCCTTGCAGCATGTTACGATACAAGTTCACGTCGAACTGATTATTCGTCTTGAAGTAAGGCATATTTTTGATTTCGTTCTTCACTTCATCCAATGACACAACGAATCCCAACTGGTCGGCCGTGTTCAGGATGAGCTTCTGCTGGATCAAACCGTTCAAAACCGACTGTTTGATTCCCATTTCTTCGAGTTGCTTTTGAGTCATGCCCTGGCCGCCCATCATCTGATTGAAAAATTCAACCTGACGAGTAAGAGCTGTTTGGTATTCCTTAATAGTAATCGGAGTACCGTCTACAGATGCGACTGTATTGGATGTTCCCATAGAGAAATTGTCAAAACCACTGAAGAGAAAACTAGCAGTGATGATGAGGAAAACGAATGTCAAAATGAAATAGGAAACCTTGCTCGCAAACGCGTTTTTCATGTCAGTCCTTTGGCTTTTAAATGCAAGTTATTTTATCGGGGAACTAGCACTGAGGTCAAAGACTTTTACTCGAAACTTCGTTGGCATCAGGCATGATTTTCGATTAATCTTTAGGGACAAGTAAAATAAGGGTCACCGCTTGAAACTAATCCAAGAGTCTTCGAAGACTAAAATCGTCAATAATATCATTGTGGGTATTGTTGCAATCTATGGCATTTCGCAAAAACAGTTCAACCTGTCTGAGCCATCTCTATTCCACCAGATTGTAACAGAAGTCATTTCTCCGATGCAGGAAGGTCTCGCCAGCTCTAAGAAGAGCCTTTCTTCACTCTGGGATAACTACCTTTCTATCGTGAATACGAGTAAAGAAAACACTGTTCTTAAGAAGCAGATTTCTCGTCTTGAGAGTGACCTCACGACGATGGAAGAAATTCGCAAAGAAAACCTTCGCTTGAAGCGACTTTTAAGCTTCTCAGATGAGATGTCTCACCAGAAAGTGATGGCACAGGTTGTTGGATGGGATTCTGCTAACGAATTTAAAGTGATTCGTCTTAACAAAGGAACTCGTCACGGGATCAAGACGATGGCCCCGGTTATTACCGATCATGGTCTAGTTGGTTACGTTTACCGAGCGACTGAGAACTACGCTGACGTTCTGACAATTCTCGATCAGAACAACCGTGTTGATATCGTTGTAGAAAGAACTCGTACTCACGGAATTGTTGAAGGTGTCTTCAACTTTAAGTGTGCACTCAAATACATCATGAGAAATGAGCCGGTAGAAGTAGGCGACAAGCTTATTACTGCAGGTGTTGGTGGTATTTATCCTAAAGGCATCAAAGTCGGGATGATTACAAATATCGCGAAAGAAAATTTCGGTATGACTCTTTCTGTAGACGTTGTTCCGAGCGTGGATTTCGACAAGCTTGAAGAAGTACTTGTCCTTATCCCGGTAGAAGGTGTTCAGGCGGAAGTTGCTCCCGAAGTGACTCCTGCTGCGCCAGTGATTGAAAAGAAGGAAGTTAAAATATGAGAATGCGTTTATCCCAACTCCTTATTTCATTCGCTATATCAATGGCGCTTCTGACAGGTCTTGAAATCGTAACGTCGACTGTCCTTCCAGCTCTTGGCTGGCATGAATACCGCCTTACTTTCAACGTTCTGATTATTCTCTTTATTGCTCTTCGTCTGGATTCTCCGATGGTGCCATGGATGATCATGGGTCTTCAGATGATTCACTCAATCTTCTCTATTGAAGGTTGGGCCCTTGGAACACTTGCTGGTCTGATCGTGATGGTTTCTGCAAATTATCTGAAAGAACTTCTTCATCTAACGACTGCATTCATGACGATGGTTACGGTTCAGTTGTTCCAGATGATTTGGTACCTCACTGTAACTCTCATCATTTGTTTGAAGATTTCTAACTTCGATAAATTTGGTCTGATCATCTGGAGCTTTATTCCAGGATCAATTCTTCTATCACTTATTTCTCCGATCCTTTTCTGGATCCTTGAACAAATCTGGCGCGTGCCTTCTGAAGGCGGACCACGTGGGGTTGAAATCTAATGTTCGGTGAAGAAGAACTCGTCAAGATACACAAAGACCGCGCGGCGCTGATCTCATACATCATCACAGCTGCTTTTGGACTCGTGCTCGCACGTTTATGGTACCTTCAGGTCTATAAGGGTGAAACACTCCATAACTATTCAATCCAGAACCGTCTTCGTAAGGAAGTCGTTTGGGCACCTCGTGGATTAATCTACTCACGTGATGAACAACTACTCGTGGATAACATCCCACGCTTCGATGCGATTCTTACTCCGCAGTTTTTGATTGATAATGAAGCAACACTTGAGAAGCTTGCAAAAATTCTCAACACTGACATTGCTGAAATCAAAAAAATCCTGAAGAAGAATTCAAACCAGGCGAAGTATCGTTCTATCATTGTTAAAAAGAACATCTCATTTGGTGAACTTGCTCAGATTGAAACTCAGAACGCGGATCTTCCGGGTATCTCAGTTGATACATTCATTTCTCGTGAGTATCGCGATAAAGAAATCGGCGCTCACTTACTTGGTTATATTTCAGAAATTTCTCAGGTGCAGCTTCCTAAACTTCGTGAGCGTGACAAGATGGAATACCGTCTTGGTGACTTCATCGGTCAGTTTGGTATTGAAGAGCAGCTTGATAAATATCTTCGCGGCGAAAACGGACACGAATTCGTGGAAGTGGATGCACGAGGAAGAAGAAAGCGTTACATCAACACTGATAACCTCTTTAAAGGTATTGAAGACGAAAAGCCTCTATCTGGTATGAACGTGAAACTCACGATCGACAGAGATATGCAGGTTGCCGCTTACAACGCTCTTGAAGGTAAAGTCGGCGGTATCATCGCTATTGATATCGATTCCGGTCAGGTTCTTACGATGGTATCTCGTCCATCATTTGATCCGTCTCAATTCTCGCGTGGTCTTACTCCTGAATACTGGCGTTCACTCGTAGGTAATAAAGAGCACCCACTTCGCGACAGAAATATTCAGGAACACTTTTCACCAGGTTCAACTTTCAAGGCCATCACTGGTATCGCAGCTTTCGAACGCGGTGAAATTGATGAGAACACTGAAGTAAACTGTGGTGGTTCATTCCGTCTCGGT
>JBEIQF010000123.1:0-9134 GCA_040376635.1 Halobacteriovoraceae bacterium | reverse complement strand
CTTCTTACTCAGGAAGAGTTGAATATGGTGAAGTCGCAAAAGGCGAACATCAAATTCTCATTTCCTCAGAACCTTCTTGCTGGTCCGGATGATCAGTACAAGAATCCTGATGAAATCTCGGATATCGTAGCTGCTACTCATGCTAAATATCCTGACATCACAGAAGTTAAGACAATCGGGAAAACTCTTGAAGGTCGTGAAATTCTCGCTATCAAGATTTCTGATAATGCTAAGACTGACGAGAAAGAGCCGGTAGTTTTGGTAAATGCCATGCACCACGCCCGCGAAGTGATGACTCCGGAAATCACTACTGACATGATCGAGTATCTCACTTCAAACTACGGCACAAATGCTGAAGTTACGAACTGGGTTAACAATACAGAGATCTGGGTAATCCCAATGTTCAATCTTGATGGTAACAACAAGATGTGGACTGAAGATTCTATGTGGAGAAAAAACACTCGTAACAACCACGGTGTTGATATCAACAGAAATTATCCTACTGGTTGGAATTCTTGTAACGGTTCATCGAACTACACAAGTGCTCAGGACTATCGTGGTACAGCTCCGGCATCTGAACCTGAAACTCAGGCGATGATGAACTTCGTTGCTTCAATCAAGCCAGTATTCAACATTTCATATCACTCTTATTCTGAAATCGTGATCTACCCATTCGGTTGTAAGCCTAAGAAGACTCCAACTGAACAAGCTGTAGAAACAATCGGTGCTGAAATCGGTAAGAAGATTGATTACAAACCGGGAACTGCCTGGGAACTTCTTTATAATGCTGATGGTGGCGATATCGACTGGATGTACACTGAGCACCAGGTGATTCCATTCGTGATCGAAGTGAATTCTACTATGCAAGGTTTCCACCCAAGCTATTCAAAATGGCGTGATAAGACAGTTCTAAGAAACCGCGCTGGTTGGATGCACCTTCTGTCTAAAGTTCAGAGTGGTCCAAGTCTTCAGGGTGTAGTTGATAGCAATGAGTTCAGCCAGATCAAACTCTCACTCGGTGGAAAAGTTGTTCAGACTTACAAGATTAATCCAGATGGAACTTATTTTGTAATGGTGAAGCCGGGAACTTACGATGTGACATTCGAAGGTACTCGTACTCAGACTTTCCCTTCAGTAGAAGTTAAAGAAAAGAAAACTTTCAGTTTCTAAAGCTTTTTGAGGGCCTCTACGAGGCCCTCTTTAATTTCTTTCACATCATCTTTCTCAACATTCAAAAGAAATTTACGGTCTTTCTCGCTATAAACAGCTATTGCAATGGCATCATCACACTGGCCAAGGCATCCGCTTCTCACGACTTTAATCTCGCCCTTATGTTCTTCCTTTGCCCATTTCTTTAACTTGTCTGCAATCTCATCAGAACCGTGTTTAGAACATTCTTTACCGAAGTTACAAACATGGACTTCAATCTTGGTTTCAATATTTTTTTCTTTCATAGTTTTCCTGAAACAATTTTGTCGAGAAGTGGGCCTTCAAGCATGACCACTGCTGGTTTTGGGATATCACCATCAGGCCAATGACTTGTTAACTTTTCTTTATTCTCACTCACTTCGCCAGGGTGCTGGACTGAGAGGAAGAGTGTCTTATAGTCCGGTGAAAAGCAAGGACCAGTGAATTCAGCATCGATTGGCGCAGATGCTACGCGGATAACCTGACCCTGCTGTTCGCCACTGCGAATAAAGACAAAAAGTCCGTTATTACCGAGGCCTTCGTATGCGCCGCTATTGATATCTGTGCCTGACATGTCAGTTGTAAACCAAAGGTTACCTTTCGGATCAAATACCATGTTGTCCGGACAAGCGAAGCCATTCTCTTTACCACCAGCAAGAAACGTATCGTGCTTGAACGTAAGTGCACCAGGATCATTCCCATCTTCCATGATCTTCAGGATCGAACCGTGATAATTCTTTTTAGGTTTGTTGTTTGTGAGAGTGACGAGAACGTTTCCTGTAAGCGGATCGAACTCAATATCTTCCGGACGATCAAGAGGAGTGGCACCAACCATCTTCGCTGCATCTCTGGCGAAGATCTGAATATCAGTTTGAGATTTGAAGTTCTTCTTCAGGATAGGCTGATCATTTATATCTAGAGAAAGCCATTTACCTTGTTCAAGACTTGCAACATACAATTTGCCTTTCTCAAGTGAGTTGTCTGAATCAGAAATGAATTTATAGAAGTGTTCATCATTCGTATCATCACCAGTGTAGGCAACGATCTTACCATTCTTCGCTTTTGTTACAGCAGCACATTCATGAGCACATCTTCCAAGAGAAATTAATTTTTTAGCGTTACCTGTTTTAGGTTCTACTTCGACTACCCAACCGTAATGCTGAGGAGGCATAGGATAGAACTTATTCCACTTAAGCCAGCTGTCATCTTGCTTGTTACCCTTGCGGTCAACTTCACCCCAGAACATGTCGTAGTTTTCTTCGCACGTGAGAAATGTTCCCCAAGGAGTGTAACCACCGGCGCAGTTACCCATCGTTCCCTCAGCAATCTTTGATCCTGCAATTTTTTCATTCCACGCGAAGGGAATTTTTGTATAAGAATCAAGTCTGCGGTTATAAGGAGAGTTATAGAGAACTTTCCATTCACCATTATCTTTTTTAACTTCGAGAATACTTCCACCAACTTCAAATCTTTCACGATCAATGTTTTCTTTCGTTCTTTCATAACCGCCAATGAAAACCGGATTCACGTATTCGTGGTTGACCCACATGAGTCCATGATCTTGTGCTAATGGATGAAACGCAATGAAGTCGTTGTTATAACCAAATTTCTGAGAGGCATTGATGGCATCTCCCCAACGGATGAGGATCTTGTGTGATAACCCATCCGCAGTGATCAGTTTATCTTCAAGGCTTGGGCCGATACCCAGCATCGGTTGAGTCACTTTGCTTGTAGTAGAGCAACCCGGTAGAGTGGCCAATACTCCTGAGACACCAAGGAACTGGAGGAATTCGCGACGATTCATAACACCTTCTGAAAAATTTTGTTCTATGATAATATGATCCTAGATGAATTACCAATTACCACTTGTTCTCTTCGATCCCGAATGTCCTCTCTGCCTGCGTTTTAAGCAGGGTCTCAGTTTTCTTGATAAGAATTTAACATTTGTCTCAGCGCGAGAAGATGATGTGTATGCTGCATTCCCCGAGCTTAACAGACAGGAATGCCTTGAAGCCGTTCATATGATCACTTCTGAGAAGAAAATCCTGAAGGGGCCGGAGGTGGTTGATTATCTCGTAGAAACGCTTCCTGGAGTTTCTAAGCTCGCCTGGCTTCTTGATAATGAGCAGGGAAAGAAAGTGAAGAACTATTTTTATGAGAAAGTTGAAGAGTTAAGGGAGCTCACAAACAAAAAACAATCTGAATGTGAGCAGTGTCCCCGAAAATAGAATTTAGAAAAGTGATGAAGCGATCTTCTGAATCGCTGTAGATTTACCCATCGAATAGAAATGCAGGCAAGGAACTTTATGTTGAATAAGTTCTTTTGACTGATTGATCGCCCATTCAATTCCGACATTTTTTACATCGTCATCAGTGCGACAGTTATCGATAGCGTCGATCAGGTCATCCGGCATATCAATGTAGAAGTTACGTGGAAGATTGTAGATCTGAGATTTAGCGGTGATGGGCTTGATTCCCGGAATGATAGGAACATTAATTCCTTCAGCACGGCATTTATCAACGAACTCAAAGAATTTCTGATTATCAAAGAACATCTGAGTCACGATGTAGTCAGCGCCATTGGCAATCTTCTGCTTAAGGAACTTAAGATCTGTTTTTAAATTGGGAGCTTCGAAATGTTTTTCAGGATAGCCGGCAACACCGATACAAAACTTAGTCGGAGTAGGGTTTTGAAGTTCATCAGAAAGGTAGAGACCTTTGTTCATTGAATGAATTTGGGAAACAAGTTCATCAGCAAAACGGTGACCACCGTGCGTCGCCTCGAAATTCTTCTGGCCCTTGATACAGTCACCACGAAGGGCAAGTACGTTATCAATTCCCAGGAAGTTCAGATCGATCAAGGCATACTCAGTTTCTTCCTTCGTGAAACCGCCACAAATGATGTGTGGAACAGTATCAACATGGAACTTATGCATAAGAGCAGCACAGATTGAAACCGTACCTGGTCTTTTTTTGATCGATTTCTGCTCAAGAAGACCATTCGGCATTTTCTTTAAGACATATTCTTCACGGTGATAAGTCACATCAATGAACTTCGGCTTGAATTCCATAAGCGGATCAATGTTATCAAAAAGCTTCTGAATGCTTTCGCCCGTACTCGGTGGAAGGATCTCAAGTGAGAACAGAGTCGATTTTGCATTCTTAATGTGATCAGTAACCTTTGCCATATCTACCTTTTAAAACAAGTTGGCCGAAAGCCATTTTTCCATATCCGTTAAACTAATATCTTTTCTCTTAGCATAATCTT
Organism: Halobacteriovoraceae bacterium; assembly: GCA_040376635.1. Classification (GTDB taxonomy): domain Bacteria; phylum Bdellovibrionota; class Bacteriovoracia; order Bacteriovoracales; family Bacteriovoracaceae; genus Peredibacter. The sequence continues at coordinate 4,678 of JBEIQF010000123.1, read as the reverse complement.
CAAGCTGGTCTCTGCCAATTTTTCCGACGTTGAAATAACGAGATTCCGGGTGAGCAAAATACCAACCGCTTACACTTGAAGGTGGAACCATCGCCATTGAGTCTGTCAAAGACACGCCAATCGTCTTCTCAATATCCAGCATTCGGAAGAGAGTTTTCTTTTCAAGGTGATCCGGACAAGCAGCATAACCTGGTGCCGGACGGATTCCCTGGTATTTTTCCTTAACGAGTTCTTCTTTTGAAAGAGACTCAGTTGGAACATAACCCCAGTACTCTTTACGAACTTTGAGGTGAAGGTATTCAGCAAAGGCCTCTGCCAGTCGGTCAGCAAGAGACTTCACCATGATGTTATTGTAATCATCCTGGTCTTGTTCGTATTTCTTCGAAAGTTCATCAAGACCGATACCGCTGGTTACACAGAATGCTCCAATGTAATCCACTTTTCCTGATTCTTTAGGAGCAATGAAATCCGATAGAGAAGGGTTAGGAGATGAAGCTTCATCCATCTTACGCTGAGAGCGAAGCATGCGAAGAACTTCATTTACCTTTTGATCATTTCCTACCTGGAGAACCTTTTGGTGTTTACCGTGTTTCTCACAAGTCCATTCATGAACTTTGTCTTCAACAGCATAAACTTCGATATCATCACCAATTGAATTTGCGGGGAAGAGACCAAAGACGGCCTTGGCCTTCAGTGATTTGTTTTTCACGATCTCTTTCAATAGCGCCTGAGCATCATTGAAAAGTTTCTTGGCCTCTACGCCGAATTCTTTATCTTCAAAGATCTGAGGATAAGCACCACGAAGTCTCCAAGTCATGAAAAATGGAGTCCAGTCGATGTAAGGAACAAGATCTGCAACAGAAACATCTTCAAGAACAGTGATTCCAAGTTTCGTTGGTTTTCTGATCTCAGTTGAGTTCCAGTCAATTTTTACTTTGTTCTGACGAGCTTCGTTCAGTGTGAGGAATTTCTCTTCAGCTTGTGAAGCAGCATGAGCGGCACGCATCTTCACGTATTCTGCTTTCTGCTCTTCATGAACTCTTGCTTTCGAGTTGTCGTTGAGGAATTTTTCAACAACAGGCACAGCACGTGAAGCATCTGCAACGTGAATGATGGATCCATCGTAATGAGGATCGATCTTCACAGCAGTGTGAACTCTTGAAGTAGTTGCTCCACCGATAAGGAGAGGAACCTTGAAATTCATTCGCTTCATTTCTTTAGCAACATGAACCATTTCATCAAGAGACGGAGTGATCAGACCTGAAAGGCCAATCATATCTACATTTTGTTTTTTAGCTTCTTCAAGGATCTTCTCAGCAGGAACCATCACACCCAAGTCGATCACTTCATAGTTATTACAACCCAGAACAACTCCTACGATATTCTTACCGATATCGTGAACGTCGCCCTTAACAGTTGCCATGAGGATTTTACCGGCATGCTTTTGAACCTGACCCAATTTTTCTTTTTCAATAAATGGTTGAAGATAAGCAACAGCTTTCTTCATCACTCGGGCAGATTTCACAACCTGAGGAAGGAACATTTTCCCTTCACCGAATAAATCACCTACGATGCCCATTCCGTCCATGAGTGGACCTTCAATAACATCGAGGGGACGGGCCACTTTCTGGCGAACTTCTTCAGTATCCTGGTCAATATGATCAACGATACCTTTAATGAGTGCGTACTCAAGACGCTTCTCAACCGGAAGTGATCTCCAGGCATCATCTTTTTTCTCAGCTTTGCCTTCAGACTTAACCCTTGAAGCAAAATCAATCAGGCGTTCAGTAGCATCGTCACGACGGTTGAAAATGACATCTTCAACATGATCGAGAAGATCTTTCGGGATATCAGAATAAACCGGAAGAGCTCCTGCGTTTACGATACCCATATCCATGCCGACTTTGATCGCGTGATAAAGGAAAGCGGAGTGCATAGCTTCGCGGACAATGTTATTCCCACGGAATGAGAATGAAAGGTTTGAAACACCACCGCTCACTTTACAGTAAGGAAGGTTTTGTTTAATCCATTTAGTTGCGTTGATAAAATCAACCGCGTAGTTATTGTGCTCTTCCATCCCGGTAGCAACTGTGAGGATGTTCGGGTCAAAGATAATATCTTCAGGCGCGAACTTAACTGTCTCAGTGAGGATCTTGTAGGCACGTGAGCAAATTTCGATTCGTCTTTCGTAATTGTCTGCCTGACCTTTCTCATCGAAGGCCATGACAACAACGGCAGCACCATATTTTCTCACGAGCTTAGCGTGCTCAATGAACTTCGCTTCGCCTTCTTTCAATGAAATCGAGTTAACGATCGCTTTACCCTGAACGCGCTTAAGTCCAGCTTCGATAACACTCCATTTTGAAGAGTCGATCATGATAGGAACTTTACAGATATCCGGTTCACTTGCCACGAGGTTCAGGAAGTTAACCATGACTGCTTCAGAGTCAATCATCCCTTCATCCATGTTGATATCGATGACCTGTGCGCCGTTTTCAACTTGCTCGCGGGCAACTTTCAAAGCCGCTTCGTAATTTTTCTCAAGGATAAGTTTCTTGAACGCAATGGAGCCTGTGAGGTTTGTTCTCTCACCGATGTTTAAGAAGTTTGATCCCTGGAAGATTTTTAAAGGTTCAAGACCTGAAAGTTTTGGAATGTGTTCTAGTTTTGGAAGTTGGCGTGGAGTTGAGTTTGCAGCGGCATCAGCAATGGCCTTGATATGTTCGTGGGTCGTACCACAGCAACCACCAATGATGTTCACCCATTTGTTGTTGAACCATTCTTTAAGTGTACCGGCCATGTGAGACGGAGTTTCATCATACTGACCGAATTCATTCGGAAGACCAGCATTCGGATAAACCGAAATATGGAACGGAGATTCTTTTGCAAGGATCTCAATGTAGGGACGCATGAGTTCTGCACCCAAGGCACAGTTGATACCAATTGAAAGAAGAGGGTAGTGAGAAACAGAATAAAGGAATGCCTCAATTGTCTGACCTGAAAGAGTTCTTCCAGAAGCATCCGTGATTGTCCCCGAAACCATCACTGGTAGCGGCTTCACGTTTTCTTTTTCAAAGTAATCAGCAATCGCAAAGAGTGCTGCTTTACAGTTAAGCGTATCGAAAACAGTTTCCACGAGAAGGATGTCTACGCCACCCTCAACGAGATATTTTGTCTGCTCATAGTAGTTTTCAACGAGAGTATCAAAATCAACAGCACGGAATCCTGGATTGTTCACATCAGGTGAAAGAGATGCGGTCTTAGTTGTTGGACCGATTGAACCCGCAACGAAACGGGGCTTATTAGGATTTTTTTTCGTGTACTCTTCAGCACATTTCTTTGCGATTCGAGCAGCTTCAAGATTGAGTTCTGGAACAAGTTCTTCCATGCCGTAATCTGACATAGAGATACGCGTACAGCTGAACGTGTTTGTTTCAATGATGTCAGCACCACTCTCAAGATATTTATTGTGAATTTCAGCAATCACACTTGGTTTTGTGAGAACGAGTAGATCGTTATTACCTTTAAGCGGATGCTTCCAATCTTTGAAGCGATCACCACGATAATCTGCATCTTCCAGTTTGTATTTTTGGATCATGGTACCCATGGCACCATCAAGAATAAGCACACGCTCTTTCAGTAGATTTTCTAAAGTCATTCTGGAACCTCAATATTGAATACGCTAGTGTATAATTTGTTTAGCCAAAAAGTCAAGATGAAAGTCGTGTAATTCTAGCTAGTTAAAATATGTTTAGGTGAGGCCCAAACAACCGATAAGTAGTGATGAACCTTTTTTATTTGTTCTTAACATTCTTGAGTATTTCTGGGGCCTTCGCCCAGCAAGAGTACTTCACACCTGAGAACAAAAAAGAAGGCGTCGCTTATTATAAGAAGCGTATCTATAACGGCTGCTCTGATCTCAAAGAAAAACAAGATCCAGTTTCTGTCCCAGACATGCGAAAGATCGTGGCCTCTGCAGTAAGAATCGTTGAAGAGAATTTCTCCAAATCATTCGATGAAAATCCCAAAGTGCGCGAAGCCTTCAAGAAAGATATGCTTGAAATCTTACGTGATAAATCATGTCAGCTTGAAGGGAACGATTGTCGTGCCCGCCTTATGGGTCTATCAATTTATTATTACCAGCAGTTTCGCGCTAACATTCCTGATTGTGAAAATTATGTGAAAGTCGAACCGATGAGTAAGAGTTTCAACAGTCAGTGCGAACTAGAATTGAAATATCGCAAGAGCAGTTTTCAGGGTGTGAGTAGCAGTACTTACGGTCTTCCAGGCATTGGTTCCTACAGAAAAGAACTTATTGCTTACAAGAACAATACGACGATCCAGCTTTTCAGCGAGATCATCCAAAAAGATAAAATCAATCTGCATATTTGTAATCCTGTTCAGAGCGGAATTGTTCATCAATATGCTCTCGACATTGATGATGCTGGTGACTTTTATGTAGGTCTTGACCCGGATTTCGATATCAGAAAATCCATTCCTACAGAATGTAAGGAAGAAAAGATCGTTCTTTTGAGTGAGTTTATTCCAACTAGTTTTGATGAAGGAAGAAGCACAGTTGGGGCTGATCAGGTTGAGCCAATCAAAAAGAAGATTTTAGAGTTCATCAAGGCCAATCCTGAAATGATCGTGACAGATGTATCTGTCGTATCGAGTTCTT
>JBEIQF010000253.1:0-5019 GCA_040376635.1 Halobacteriovoraceae bacterium | reverse complement strand
CTCTTTCTTGAAGCAATCAAACGAAGAAGAGATTTTACGATTTGTAACGGAAGGCTCACGGCCATTCGCCACGCCAGTACATCCTGGTCTTTGGTTTGAGTTTTGTGCGGGCTGGAACTTCGGCACCCGGCCCAAGTTGTGAGTCAGCGCCTATGAATGCCCTTTCACCGATTTTAATCGTTTTGATGACGAGAGCAGGCTTTCCTTCGATATCGGCTACCATATGCGAGCAAAGTGCAGAGATATGTCCGAAGACGGCATTATCTCCAACTTCTACGAGTCCACGATCTACAATTTCAACTCTTGGAGTCCAATAAACTGCTTTACCGATTTTACTTCCCCAGGCACGTAGCCAGACGGAATAGAGTCCGGGAAAAAAGTGAATAACAGATTCAATCCATGGTAAGGCCACATAGGGATACTGAAACATGTGAGAGGCCCACCACGGGTTGTATTTCTTTTCTGATAAGTGCCAAAATCCATCCGTAAATGGGAAGAATAAAAAGTGAATGCGATAGAGAATCAAAGGCATGAGATAAACAACGACTAGTAACATACCGAAGTTAAGATGCCAGATGCAGGCACCTACACAAATCAGCCACACGAGTGGAAATAAAGTAATGAGTCTTCCACCTAAAGTCATTTACCCTTCCATGGAACAAGAAGTTCGCGCCAGATATTTTTCTCTGATAACTTTTCCAAATTCTGATTCTGAATAATAGTCGCTGAATATGTCCCGTGCAATTTGTCCCACCAACATAGGTTAGCACCATAATTCTTTGTTCGTCCGGATAAAGAATGATGAAACACATGCTGTTCAGGCATGATGAGTGCCCAGGAAAAGGCGGAGTGGATGATATGATTATGGCGGATACCACTGTGGCGCCATAGATCCAAAGCGAAAGTAATTCCAAGTCCCAGCATAAAAGCATCACTGTTCTTTAGTAGGAACATTCCTAGAATTTGTGACCACACATAGACGAAAAGAAATGATGTTATGAGGCTGTTTCTGGAAGTGGCAAAAATATCTAGATAGCGGGAGCTATGATGAAGCCTATGAACTGACCATAGCTGGCGCTTGTGGAAAATGCGGTGGTTCCAGTAGTAGAGATAATCAACTAAAACGAAAGCGATAATGAACTGGATAAAGTCATGTACTTCGAGCTTTCCGCCAATAGTTGGGAAAGCCAGGTAGAGCAGAGGAACAATCAGGAAAGGGAATGCCGGAATGATCATCCCCTGAATGAAAAGTCCAACCATGTCGGCCGTCCATTCTTCCGCGGATCTTGAAAGCGTTTGTTTACGGCTCTCGTCATTGAGTAGTCCAATGATCGTGATGATTGAGAACGTGAAAAAGAGGAGGATTGTATTTAAACCCAAAACTCAATCTCCGTTTCTTTCTTCGGAAGAAGTTTTGGATCTCGGCCTTCTTCGATTTCTGCCTGAATAGATTCAATCCATGTATGAATGATATCTGCCGGAGAATTCTGGAAATGAGCACCATATTTTTTAATGGTCTTCATTTGATTATCGAGGATCTCAACATCCTGATCAATAATTGTCTTTGCCTGCCATCGAACTAATGGTCTGCTAATATTTGTCCAGATGCCATAGTTATAAGTGAGGTCAGTATAAACGAGAGTTTCATTTTCATTCACGGGCACAGATTGCGATGTAATGATGAAATGATTCTTTCCACCGAAGTAGTAATTCACACTTGTGATGTTAGGAACGAAAAATTCATCAGTGTGGCCGATCTCATCACCTTTAGGGTTAAGAAACCATGAAAACCATCCAAAGTTTTTCTTCTCATTTTTATATGTAACTTTTACGCTGCCATTTTCTCTTTGAATATGAGCACCGAATTTTTCATGTTTAGCATCACGGAAAATTTTTGGATGAACAAATGTTGTGTGAGGGATGTCGACAAAGTTCTCAGCACAGTTTGTGACGTTGTTTTTAAAGAGATTCTGAAGACGTATTGTCGTGTAACCTTCCTTCCCATGACATGGCATTGGAAAGGGTTTGATCTCCTGATTGTCTGAAGACAATCTCGCATAGATGTAGTTTTCTTGCTCGAGGATTTCGTATTTCTTCGAACACTTTGAACCTTGCTTGAAGTTTGGACCCATTGAAGGAATATGAACAACTTCACCAGACGTATTGTAGGTCCACCCGTGATAAGGACACTGAAGATTTCCGTTAACGACTTTGCCACGCGAAATCTGAGCAGTTCTGTGAAGGCATTTATCCTGAAGAGCAGCTACCTTTCCATCACTACCGCGAAACACTGCAAGCCACTCGCCAAGGATTGACCTTGAAATGACCTGATTGATTCCCAGCTCATGACTTTCAGCTACGATGTACCAAAAATCTTCGCGTTTCATCAGATCTCTGTCTTTTTGATTTTGATATTAGTGTTGATATGAATCTGACAGGCAAGACGAACAGTCTCTCTTCCTGGCGCCATAGCACCTAAAAATTCTTTCTCATCGTAAGTGCGCTCATGGAGTGGCTGATCAGAGTGCAGAACTTCAATTGCGCAAGTTCCGCAAATACCGATCCTGCAACCAAATAGGATAGGCGAGTTGTGAATGGTGAGTTTTTCAGAAAGGCAGTCACCTTCCTTCAATTCAACCGTTGGCTTATCTGAATTTACAAATTCAACCTTACAAGACATTTACGCAGCTACCTTTCTCTTCCAGCTTGCGAAGGCTTTTTGGTTTGTACGTAGATGCTTTTCAAGGTTGTTGCTTGCCATGAGTGCAAGTTCTTTGTTCTCTCTATTAATGTACTGGAAGTCATGCAGGTAAGCTTTATAGCTATCCACTGACTCACGGTGAGTCTTATGACTTGCGAGCATTCCTTCTGATTCCTGACAGAAGGCTTTACGAACAGCTTCAACGGCATCGTTATGATTCATATTGAAGATCTTCGAGCGCATGATTTTATAAATTGTCTGATACATGGCCGGGTCGTACCAGAAGATGCCGTTAATGGCAGTCGAGAAATTATAGTGATCCATCTGGCAACCACGCAGGGCCATGTTACCTATTAATGATTCGAGTTTAGTTGGCTTTGGAAGTGAATTAATCACATCATGAGAAACAACCGTAGAGGTGTTGAAGTGAAAAGACTCATCGATGAAATGATAGTAACTAATTTTCGATGGGACAGGTGCATTCTCTTTATCAGGATGTTCTGAATAAAAACGAGAAAGCTGATGCTGAACAATCTTACCGTTTAGTGTTCGTAGTCCACGCACTGTGAAGTACTGGCATCCAATGAAAGGTGAGTTTGAAGAAATCATCGTGAATGATCTTAATTGCCATTTTCTCCACCACTGCTTGAACTCATTCAAATCTGAGAAAAGCATCGTCTTTTCAAAGGGAGTTCTCATCGGATACGTGAAGACTCGTTCACCGAAATTTTCCTGCTCGAACTTTTCGCTTACAGTTTTGAAAGCATGGATGTGCGCGCGCTCCTGAGCAGATTCAAGATCGAGAGTGTCGCAAACAACACGGAAATCTTCCATTCCATAGAGTGCTCCTGCACTTGTCTGATTGAAGAAGATAGTCGCAATTTCAGCGGAAATGATTTGTGAATAGTAAGCTACCCAGAACATCTGATTGAGTTTTACTCTTTGCTCAGGGCTCGCTTGTTCCCAGATCCAAGTTTTATAAAGAAGAGAGAACTTTTCAGGATTCCACATCTCATTCTTACAAGTCTCATAATTAAAATCTTTTGCTGCCTGATCCATCATGGCAGTTTGATCAAGTTCCTTTGAACGCTTGAGTGCAATCTCAATTCGTTTCATCGTTTTTTGATCATCAGCGAGACAAATGTCATGTCTTTGTGAAAGATTTCTGTTCATAGTTTTAACCTGTTACTTTTTCTTTAAGTTCAATGTCAGAATCAGCAAAAGAATATTTTGGGGCCACACTTTGGGCCTCATAATGTTCTACGAAATCGATGATAGCTTTATCGGCACGTATAGGTGTGCGGAATTTAAAGTTTATTCGGCTGAAGATAATCGTATCACCCTTGGCAAAGTAGTCTCCAACAAGCTTTGTAGCGAACAGGAGAATAGGGTTAACAATAGCTCCGAAGAGGCCTTTACGTTTCTTTGTTACGAGAATGGTTTGACCTTCTGTCTTACCATCAAGAGTCGGACGAAGAGCGAAGATGATATAAAAGTGAAGGAAGTCTGGACCAACCATGACAGATCCAGTGTGTCCCCACCAGTAAGTCATTTCATATGTCAGTGCAGATTTATAGAAACGTTTTGCGAAACGAAGGAATGCATTCTTTTCAGGCATTGGTGTGATGTTTGAAAATTGAATACAACGTTCAGAAAGTGGAGTCACTTTCATTTCAAGGTCTACAACAAGTTGGTGTACAGAGCGGAAGTGCTGAACATCAATTGCGTTGATCATGACCACGTTCGGGTGACAGTTTTTTACAAAGTTTGATCCGAGTTTGTAATCAAGCGGAATGCCCTGTAATTCAGGAATCACTGGAATCTGTTCAGTGTCTTCTTCTGAACCAGTCCAAAGCCATACCATGCCATACGATTCACGAACTTTATGTGATTTTAAAGCAGGGATGTTATTCGTTTCTTTTTGCGCAGGAATTTCAGAACATTTTCCGAGCTCGTCATATTTCCAGTAATGGAATGGGCAACGAATCGAATTCCCTTCCACGAATCCATCACACAAATGAGCACCCATATGAGGGCAGTGTGCATCGAAGGCGCGAACTTGATCGTCTTGACCACGATAGAGAACTAATTCCATGCTCAGAAATTTCGCGGGATATGCCTTACCTTTTTTGACTTCATCAGATCGCATGATCCAATACCAGCCTTCGGGAACAGAACCATTAACACCAAATTTTTTGATTTTTTCGTTGTAAGCCATATTAGTTTAATTTTAAAGCGCAGACGGGTTTATCTCAAGAGGGCAAAAAAAAAGGGGCCCCGAAGGACCCCTCAGAAATACTTGATTAGTGTACGAACAT
>JBEIQF010000208.1:0-6177 GCA_040376635.1 Halobacteriovoraceae bacterium | reverse complement strand
ATATTCTTTATCTTCTTACTCATCCAGGTGCTCGTTGGAATACAAAAGAAAAACACGTTCACCTTGAAGCGTGGAACCCTGAAGCTATGCATACTTGGGTTGGAAAAACGTATCACGAAATTCACGGCGGTCAGTACAACGGACAATGGCCTGCTAATATCTCACGTCAGGGCAACTCACTTAAGGTTGAACTTGATATGAGTGACCGCAAAACTCCACAAGGTCCGTTCTGGTTATAGTATGTACGATAAAATTGGTGGCTTCGAAGTCATTGATAAACTGGTAAACGATTTTTACGAGATCATGAGCACTGATCCGGTGGCAGAGGACTGCTTTGCCACCCATTCAGGTCGCGATATCAGAGACTCCGCAGAAAAACTCAAATACTTCCTCTCGGGCTGGACCGGCGGCCCTCAACTTTACCTCGAAAAAATCGGTCATCCAAAACTCCGGATGAGACATTTCCCGTTCAAGATCGGTCCTAAAGAAGCAGACCAGTGGCTATACTGCATGAGAAAAGCACTGGCGCAATCATCGATTGAACCTGGAGTGCAGGAGCACCTCATGGTTGCTTTCAAAAATGTCACTGATATGTTGTCGGAGCGTGGTTAGAGTTTCTGAATGAGGCCCATTAAGGTGAGTCCTGCGGCCATCATGAGACCTAATTTGATTGTTAATTTATGTTCAAGAGAATGAATGTCATTTCTTAGAGTTATTTCCATCTCTTTCATCTCATGACGTACATTCGTGAACTCTTCTTTCATCTCATGACGAACATTTTTGAACTCTTCTTTCATTTCATGACGAACATTTTTGAACTCTTCTTTCATTTCATGACGAACATTCGAGAACTCTTCTTTCATTTCATGACGAAAGTTATTCATTTCAGTTCTAACTGCAGCAAAGTCTTGCTTTGTAGCAATCTCTAGTTCTCTAAGATCCATTTTTGAAGCTAGGTTATCATTCATAAGTTCCAGCCAGATGTTGAGCGAGGTTTTTGCCTCTTCCTCGGTAAATCCACTCTTCTCGAGGACTTCAACATATTTTAGTGCGTTTATCATTTCCGTCTCCTTGATTGTATCAAAATTAAGGAGTGGCATGGAAATTTTGTGCCAACGACCGATTTTCTAAGATAGGGAAATTATTCTGACGTGTCTGAGAACTGAAAAATAATTATAAGAAACCATGGTTAAAAAGACTGAAACTAAGTTCTTTAAGTTTCTTGAGTCTCTCAAGAACAATCGGATGCTCCAGCGTCTTCGGGAAGTATTTCACCTGTGGATTCATGAACGCCCAGTGATCCAGAAGCATGATGTGTTCTTCAAAAGAAATTTTCCCCACCCACAATGATTTCAAATCTGTTTTAAAGAAATGCAGGTGATAGAGAAGCTCGATCATGCCGTGAAGATAGAGAAGCTCTTTTGTGAAGGCCATACCACCTTCCAAAGGACATCCGCGGAAGACTCTCAATGCTAATTTGAATGCATCAAGATCTTCCATCTCGTGATGACGAAGATAGGCGTACACATCAGTGATTGACGATCCACGTTCTGCCATGGAAGTCGCGAGATGGCGGAGAACAACTTTGTTCCAACGCTCAAGAGTCATGCAACCAGTAATAAGTTCGGTGATAATCGCAAGCCCTTCCTGAAGGAAAGTCGTGCGTGGTGCCCAGGTAGAGAGCCACGGATTGTCTTCCTGAACAGCACCGTTAAGTGATGTTCCAAGATGAACCCAGCCTTCGTGCACGAGGAAAATATCCAGATGCCCGGTTGTGTACTCTTTGTGCGGATTAAGTTTTAGTGTGCGACGACCGGCCGAGGAATCAGAGAGTAGGGAACTTGAAGCTTTCACTTCAAAATCTTTTGCATCAAATGTCTCGAGCATTTTTGTGCGCAGATAGTTCATGGCATCGTCGCCTTTCAGTCTGACGGTGCTTTTATCTGGCATGCAATATTTCGGAATCTCTTCAAGGAAATAGAGAAAGGCATTGTTACTCGTCATCTTATGGCTTGAGCCGTAGAGCTTCGTGCAATGCTGGTAGAAAAACACGTTATCGAAATTTTCCATCATCGAAAGAAGGATGTGATAATCCTGCACTCTCTGCGTGAAAATCTTTTTCAATTGATAGGGAACATCCGCCAGAGCGAGATTCCTTAGAAACTGATCCATCGCTTTTCGTTTTTCAGCGACATTCACCGGGAAAGGAACGCTCACATCTTCAAGGCAATCGATGAAGGCCTTGTGTTGTGGGAACAATTGGTAAAGTTCTTTTAAGGGATAGCGAGGATGCCCCAGAAAACTGAGGTCTTTAGCTATATCCTTTAGCTGAGTAGAAAGGTCTTTTACTTGTTGTTTGTTCACAACTTCTTCTCGGTAAGAAAAGGTCAGATTTGAGAACTAAGGATCAAGGTATGATGAAAAGATGAAGAAATATCTCTTATTGGCAATGATTCTCCCACAACTGGCACTGGCCTCTTACTCAAAACCCAATCTGGTTGCTCGTCTCATGTATTCAGATGCCTGGAATGCTCCGGATTCAACGTGGTGTTTTAGCGGAGAGCCTGCGATTCAAAACAATGAAATTTTCATCAATTGTTTTGATGGTGAATCAACATTGATGGCAAAGTGGGGAGCTCGAGGATTTGAAATTGTTGCTCGTGCTACTGATGATCAGATTTTCTCAAAACCTGTAAACTCATTCGGAAAAGTTTCTTTCTATGAGTTCAATGAATTTTCTATTCAGCGTTCTTACGTTGCTTCTGATGAACTTCAAAAAATCGAAATCAGAAACTTAGGTCCATTGTCAGAGGGAACTGATTCATTCTTCCCTTACACATCCGATTCATTTTTCTTCAAATCAAAAGGTGAAGTACCTCAGATGTGGATCTGGAAAAATGATGAGGTCACTCCATTCTTCAATCCACTAGCTGCTTACATATTTACTCCGGCCGTCGGGCCTAAAGGCGAGATCGCCATCAAGACACGTGACCTACATCTTGGTGAAGATGCCCCTGATAAACTCTGGCTCTATCATAACAATGCATGGAAAGTGATCCTCGAAGACAAGGACACACTTCCGGAAGTTGCATGGAAATCATTCCGCCATCAATTAGTGGTTGAGGGTGATAAAGTGGCGTTGATAGCGAACGACGGAAAAAAAGAATCACTCATCGTTGTTTCATCAAACGGAATTGTTGAAGTGATCGCGACTGCAGGTGTGGAACTTAAGAGCTTTGATTTCTTCTCACCGAAGATGCGTGCAGGAACAATCCTTGTGCGTGGTGAGGACTTTGAAGGCAACAAAGTGACTTACGTGAAAGACGAAGGCCCTTTCAGAAAATTAATTTCGCAAGGCGACATAGTTCACACGGATCGTGGCGCAGCGCGCGTATTTTATCAATCTCGTGATGCCATTTTCTACGGTGCTCCTGGCATCGATGAGAGGGGAAATGTGGTTCTTCAGGCCACTTTAACGGATGCAGATCATCCGGCGACATTACTCGGGATCGGGATAATTAAATTTAATAAAGAGTAGTTTTTGCTCAGTCTTCTACTGAAAGCATGATGCTTTTAAAATGGATGAATGATTAAAAAAGTTTTTGTTTCCGCTTTAGCGCTCAGTGTTTCTCTTTCAGGCCTTGCTTGTGAACTTCCGCGTGGTGAAGTGATCAAAGTAGGATGCTCTCACAATTGTGATTTCTTCTACCGCTTCCGTCTCACGATGACTGCATGGGGGATGGGGTATTCAACAAAGATCATTAATCTTCGTTCAGAACCGGACATGAAAAAGGCCATGGGAAGTGTGGACGGCATTCTTCTTCCTGGTGGTGCCGATATTGATCCAAAATATTATCTGGAAGCTGTCACTCCTGAACTTCAGGAATACACAAAAAATAACCTGAAGCTTGTGAAGTTTTCAAAAGAGGGAAGAGAGCGTGATCCTTACGAATACTCACTCGTAAAAACATATTCTGAAGATGAGACTTATAAAAATCTTCCGATGCTCGGTGTGTGCCGTGGTCTTCAGATGATGTCAGTGGCCCAGGGGATTCCTCTCTATCTCGATATCAAGACTGAACTTGGTATCAAAAACCGCATGAATAAATTCGATCGCATCTCTCCTGAGGTCGATTCACTTATCCAATCCATTTATACATCTCATTCATTCAAGGGATTCAAGCTTCATCATCAGGGAATTCGCGTTCCTTACTACGAAGAGAATCAGGCCAAATACCCGAAGACGAAAGTAACGGCCTTCTCAAACGACAGAAAAATTGCTGAGGCAATTGAATATACTCATCGACCTGCTCTTGGAGTTCAATACCATCCAGAACGCTCATTTTCCGGAACCAGTGTCCCGGTGTTCAGATGGTTTCTCACAAAGGCCTGCGAATACAAAACAGGGAAGAAAGACTTATGAAAAAATGGATTTTTTTAGCGACACTTGTCACGACATCAGCATTTGCTAACCTTCATCTTGCCCCACCTGACTTTAACAATGAACATGGCCGCGCTGTTTATGTTGATTTCCAGACTGCCGAATACGACATCACTTACAACGTTCTCTGGAAAAAGAAACCCGTTGTAAAAACGACGATCAAATTTATCTCGACGAAGAAAGGTCAGCCGATCTTCGATCTTATTCCTGATCCCCAGAACGCAACTCTGGATGGTGAGCCGGTAGAAATCGTTGAAACAACTTCTCCAGATGGTTCTCTTCTCCGCCAGGTCCTTTCAGAAGTGGAGCCGGGTGAACATACACTTACAATTGAGAACAAGTTTTCTAAAAACGTGACTTATTCATTGTTCAAAAGAGCGGTCTCAAGTGCATTCTGGATTCGTGATTTGAAAGCAAGAATGTTCATGGAGCAATACATTCCATCGAACTTTGAATTCGATCAGTACCAGTCGACCTATAACCTGACGTTTAGCGGAACTAAAAAAGCAAACCAAGATATTTATACCAACGGAAACGTCACTCAAGTGTCACCTAACCAGTATAAGATCGTTTTCCCTGAGTACTTCACGGTTTCATGTCCGTACTTCCACATCACTCCAAAAGGTCAGAAGAAGCGCAGAGACTTCATCTATAAATCAATTGATGGCCGTGATCTTCCTGTGACAGTTTATACATCATGGTGGTCTCGTCCTTCTAAGTTTGAAGCTGAAGCGAAGAAAATTTTCGCTGAACTTGAAGCAGACTACGGCCCATGGGGACACTCTGGATTAGTTGCTTACGAAACATTACCTGGAACAGGTGGGATGGAGCACGCAGGCGCCACTCAGACATCAACTGCAGCTCTTGATCACGAAATGCTTCACTCCTATTTCGCGAAAGGTGTCATGCCCGCTAACGGTAATGCAGGTTGGATCGATGAAGCGATTGCAAGCTGGAGAGACTACGGTTATCAGCGTAAGCCTCTTCCCGGCATCACAGGCTCTAACCTGGGTCTAGGATCGGTTTATCAGAGAAATACGGACAGCAGGGCCTATGCAATCGGCAGAGAGTTCATGGCCTACCTTGATTACCAATTACAGGACAAGGGCGGCTTGAAGGCCTTCCTTCGAGGTTACTTTTCGGCCTACAAGCACATGGTGATCACTCAGGAACATTTTAAAAACAACCTTGAGTTCTTCTCAGGACTCGATCTGACTGATGCCTTCAATACATACATTTGGGGTGTTAACACTGAAGATTCAATGGTTCATGAAATTCATGAGGCCCACAAACCAGTCACGGACGCTGAACTTAAATCGATGCTTTAACCCCGACTTTCGGCAGCGTGTATCCTGCCAGCTTTGAGGGTGTATAAAAAGAGGGGCCTTGCCCCTCTTTTATTTTAAGGGTGTCTAATTTTTCGACAGATAAAATATACCAAAATCACGGCTTATCTCCCGTAATTCCCGTTCCAGCCTTTACACTGCCTTCATGAAATTCCTTTCCCTCATCTTAGCTCTCTGGAGTGCCTTCGCATTTGCGCAGGAATCTCTCGATGTTAGTTTCCTTCAGACGCAAAGAACGACAGGGTCACCGTTTGCCATTCCCATTTCAGTCAATTCAAAAGGCGAAATTTCTCTATTCGGAGATAACGGAACAAACAGGCTTTCCTTTCAACCTCTGCTTCAGGTTGGATATAGCCGCACCATCATCAATTACTCTCAGCCAATTATCCT
>JBEIQF010000145.1:0-7830 GCA_040376635.1 Halobacteriovoraceae bacterium | reverse complement strand
GTTCCTGAGGCCGATCTCTTTAACGACAATATCCAGTCTCCACAGAAAGCATTTCATCAAAGTATCCGTCTTGCAGCTCTTCTGCATGACCTTGGTACATTTATGTTCTCTCATACAACTGAGATGGCCTACATCCGTTTCGGTGAAACAACAAATGAGAAGAACGGCAAAGGTCTTCAGGACGATCACGAAAACCTTGGCTCCTATATCATCAAAAATACCGATTATCCGCGCGGGATCACTTATATCCTGAAGAAGTACCGTCTTGATCCGCAAAAGATTTCAAACCTCGTGAAAGGAAATGATTCGACGATTATCGCGAACCAGATTCTTCATTCGGAGATCGACTGCGACCGTATGGATTATCTTTTAAGAGATGCTCACTATTCGGGAATCAAGTACGGGACATACGATCGTGATTACCTTCTTCATCACTTCAGAGTGGCGAATGTAAATGGTCACGATGTCCTTACGATCAACCACAATGCTCTTCACGCTGTTGAGGATTTCCTCATGGCGCGTTTTGCGTGGTACTCGCAGGTCGTGAGATCAGCTCGTGGTGCACGCTTCGATGCTATTGCTGAAGAACTGACGTTTTACATGCTTGAGAAAGGGAAGATCTATTCTTACTCTCAACTCATGGACATGGTGGATAATGATCCTGATAAGTTCTATACGTTCAATGATCAGTATTTCATGCAGCAGGTTCACCACCACTATACGAGCGGTGGCTTCGATAAAAATCCTAGAATCAAGGATCTCGCTTTCTGCTTATTGTTCGGACATGCTCCCCGTACGGTGAAGTGTGAAGAGTTCAAGCAGCGAATTCTATCGCAAGATGAAGATCACGTTTTTGATAAGATCATGAAACAGGCAGAAGACAAAATCAAAGAGATCAAACAGATCTTGAAGAAGAAAGGCACTGACAAAGACTGGATCATCGAAGATCTTCCGAAAAAACATATCGTGTTTGTTAAATCACGCAAAAAACTCGTGAAGTCCAAGACTGGTGAGAACCTTCTGCTTGAACGTGATCCAGCTAAGATCCTGATGGAAAATGGTGAAGTGAAGTTGTTAGGTGATGTTGAGAACTCAATTATCAGTGACCTACAGTCGAAATTTAACTTCGTTCCCAATGTCTATTGCTCAGACTCTACATATGATTTGTTGAAGGCTGAGGGAATAATCACCTAAAAATCTCAAAAACTGATCTAGATCACAGCACGTTTTTAGAAACGTGCTGTAATCATCAGATGAAAAAACCTGCTCCCGTAAACAAAGAATCCCTATTCAAAATCGACGAACTTTTCTTTTCCACGACGGATAGTCACGGAAATATCGTCTTCGGTAATGATGTATTCATGCGTGTTTCTGGCTATCCCAAAGAATCAATGATCGGTGCTCCTCACAACATCATTCGCCATCCGGATATGCCCAGGACTATCTTTAAAATCTTTTGGCGCATGTTGAAATCAGGTCATCCTATTGGTGCGTATGTTAAGAACATGTCTGCGGATGGAAGTTATTATTGGGTCTTTGCTTTCGCTTTTCCTGTGAACAATGGTTATCTCTCCATTCGCTTTAAGCCTTCTTCAAAGTTTTTTCCTGTCATCCAAGGTCTTTACAAAGAACTTCTTCAGAAAGAAAAACATACTGATATGGAAGAGGTTGAGGTGTTACTCCTTCAAGAACTAAAAAAACTTGGTTTTAAAAACTATGAAGATTTCATGATCAAGGCAGCGGTAGAGGAATTAAGAAGTTTTGAAGAAAATACTTCTTCTGACGAATTCCATGCAACTTCAAATGACCGCGTAGTAAAAAAGATTTCTCATGTTACGGCCATTACAGCCTCTAAACTCAACGGAAGTTTTTCAAAAATTGGACAGTTGGAGACAAGCTCGCTTCTTCTTTCCGAGAAGATTTTGATGCTCGCTACAGAATTCAGGAAATTGAAATTTCTTTCAGTCAACATGGATGCTATGGCGACTCATTTTGGAGATAGTGCTGCCACCTTGGCAGTAATCTCCCTTGAGTTCTCAAGAATTGCGGGCCAGATTGAGGAGCAGATGAATAGCTTTTCAAATTTTGCTGAGAAATTATTGGGAGTCATCAAGACCTGTTCCCTGAATATTGCCGCTCTCAAGACTCAAATGAACATGGTGGATTTTTTTGTTAAGGAATCGATCGCGAAAAATGCTTTTGATGAGATGTTGAAGAACAGAGATATTTTCACTGGTTTGTTCTCGTTATCAACAAACGATCTCTCCCAAGAAGTTCTTCATTTGAAAGCAGAGCTAACAACAATTTCTATTCAAATCCTCGAAGTTAAGAAGTTCATCAGTGGTCTTGAGATTATCAAGCAGACTGGAGCTATTGAATCCGCGAGAAATGATGAACTTAAAGCTGCCTTCGTTGTGTATCTGAGTGAAATGAATACATTCATCACACTTTTGAGAGATGCCATTGTAGAGCTTAATTCTCAGAGAGAAAAAATCTCTCTGAATGCCCTTGAAGTAGAGGAATCCACGTCATCTATTAGGGATAATATTAACCAGCTGTTTAAACTCGCGTTAATGAAGGCTGTGTGAGATCTCTAAGCCGCATCTTTGAACTCTTCCGGAATGCTTTCTTCTGACCGTAAAATTCCTCGTAGTTCATTTACGCATGCTACTGAGTCCTTAGTACTGAAGAAATAAAATTTCCCGGATTTCAATTCTATCATTAAACCCTTTCTCCAAAACTTAAAGTCGTAATAGAAGAAACTACTCCACATATGAATCCACATTCTTGGTGAACTGGTGACTTTAAAAACAGAGAGAGCTTTGATTGATTTGATTTCTGATTTTGGAATATGACGTGAGTAATATGAAAGACTCTTGATAACGAGCTTGTCGTCCATAATGTACAACTTTCTTGGAAAGAATGAAATCACTGCTTGTGCCGAGGCAATAATGGAGAAAATCCAAATTGGAATTTTCACATAAAAAGCAATTAAACCAAATGTATCAAAGACAGGCAGTTCTGTAATCTGAATGACCGCGAACGCAGTATGGAAGGTCACAAGAAGAATACATCCTCCAACGCCTATTTCTACAAATTTCAAAGGCGGATATTTCACTTTACGCACCCATTGAACGTGATCGTTCTTAAAAGGGTGTTGAAGTACCGACCGGAAAAAGAAGAAAAAGCATATAGCAAGAATTCCTGAGAAGACCATATAGTCATTGCGAAAGAAAAGTTCAGGGTGACTCAGACTCTCATATCTATGTTTTGGTACACCAAATTTTTGCAAAATAAGTCGATATTGTTTTGGTGTTACATTATTCAATACTTCATGGGGTGTTTCCCAGAGACCGCTGAGACTGTTCATGGCCAGCATGCGTTCACCCATTCTTGACAGGCCATTTGCACTTTGACTCCAGCTCATAAAGTTGTTTACGTAGAGCCTTTTGGCCTCTTCAATATCTTTGTCACTGATTTTTCCAAGTTCTACTTCTTCTCTGATTATATCTTTGACGATGTTAAGATTTTGTTTGAAACGTTCTCGTGAAGTTTGCATTGAAATAGAAACGACTCCGAAATCTTGTTTGAAATTGCTGTCATCGTGAACGGTATACGTTTCACCATGTAGATTTCGAAGTTTTTTCATTAATCGATGTGACAAATATTCTGTATAGGAAAGCATTACTTCTTTTTCGCGAGCTGAAAATTTATTTACCAGATAGCCCATTTGAATTCGAGGTCTTGATGAGACGTCGTCGTTCTGGAATGGCATTTTCGGATCTTTTGAAATGTATTTCGGTCTCTGGTCACCAATGCTTTTCGTAGGGTATTTAGACCATTGATCAATAAGTTGGTTTAATACAATCGTTGAATCAAAATTTCCTGAAACAATGATCTGCATATTCGATGGATCATAATATTTATTGTAATGGTCTTGAACTTGCTTCTTTGTAAGTTTCAGCGTCGACAATCTGGTTTCTGTTTGTGAAACGCGCTCTTCAATTTTTACATCAAAGTATCTTTCCCAAAAATCAGGAGTCTGAAGATATGTTGGAGAAAATGATTTAAAGATATCAAAACCAACTGCTTTTTCGAAAGGACTTGGCTCACCAATTTCAAGCAGAACCGTTTTCTTTTCGGTTTCAATGTGTTTGGGATCCATCGTTGGAGTCATGATCATTTCATGGAACAAGTTAAGTAACCATTTACCATCTGCTTTTTTTACCGTGGCAAAGTAACTGGTTTGGTTCCAGCTGGTTGTTCCATTTGCTGAGCCTTCTTTCTCTTTTATGATCTGAAGGTAACTCATGTCATCTTTGAGTTTGGAATTTCTGAACAAGACGTGTTCAACCAAATGAGAGACACCTGCATTTTTCTCATCTTCGTGGACATGGCCAACTCCCACATTCACTTTCATCTGAATAAATTCTGATTTTGGATCAGGGGCCAGGATGACTTGAAGTCCATTTTTAAACTTGTGGAGAGTTATGTTTTTAAAAGGGTCTTGAGCATGCGAAGCAGACAGGAATGAAGATATCAAAATGAGAGCGAAAAGAAGGTTTTTCATGCACGTCTTTTCGGTTAACTAGCAAAGGCAGGTGAGTGAAGAATTCTTAAAGTTTAAAAGTGAAATTGTCGGGTATTTTGTATGCCCCCACATTCTTTACTTTCTTGGTTTAAACTCGGTACAATGTTTGCATAACGTTAAATGGGCGCCATGAGGGCACCCGAAAGTATAGGCAGGTTTCACGGATGTTAACCGGTCGTCTTCCACAACAAGGTCGGGCCCCACAGGGTTCAACTAGTCAGAATTACTTATTTCACCTCGATAATTTGTCGGTGGAGTACGGGTCTATCAAGGCCTTAAAATCTGTTCAATTAACGATCTATCCAGGTGAGATTCTTTTTGTCACTGGCCCTTCTGGTGCCGGAAAGACATCGCTTTTAAGTGTGCTTGGTGGAAATCTGCTACCAACATCTGGTAAGGCCATTTTACCGCAGGAAAGAAATTCGAAGCATTTTGTTTCAACAGTGTTTCAGGATCTTCGTCTTCTTCAGAAGAAGACTTGTGAAGACAATCTCTGGCTTGCTTACGATTCATCTATCTATAACAACAAGAATGAATTCCATCGTGAGATGGAAGATCTCGCACGCCATCTTCAGGTGCAGGATTATCTTGGTAGAAAAATTGAAGACTGTAACGGTGGTTTGAAGCAGAAGATCGCTATGATTCGTGCTCTTCTTTGTAAGCCAACAGCACTTCTCGCTGATGAGCCAACAAGTTCTCTTGATAAAGAGAATTCATATCGTTTATTTGAAATTCTTAATCACTACAATCACAAGAAAGGTCTCACACTCGTGTGGGCCACTCATAACAAAGAACTCATTAAGCAATTCCCTGGCAAGATCGCGCATCTTGATGGAGGACGCTTAGTTTATTCAGGACACGCATGTTTTATCTGAAAGAATTTTTCAAATCTATCGGTGAATCTCCCATTCGCGGCATGAGCTTCCTATTGTGTTCATGTCTTCTTGCGATCAGCCTTACTCATCGTCCATGGATTGCGAAGACGATTGAGAAAGTAACGCCGGAGAAAATGGTAAATCCATATTTTGTAGCAGTGGTTGATGGTTCTGTTGATTCTTCAAGAATCAAAAATGTTCTTTCGAAACTTCCTGGTGTTCTTTCAATCGATGACAAAGAAAGTGATCGTTCACGCTCTAAGCTCAATAAACTTGTTGGCCAGCTTGGTTCGGATTATTCACTTGATGCTAACCTGATGGATTTTAAATCTCTCAGAATTATTCTCAGTCCTTCACTCTCATCTGAGTCACTGGATTTCGTCCGTTCACAAGTTGTGAAAATGGGCGGAGCAGAGCATGTGACTGCAACTGAAGTCAAATATCCGGAAGTAACAACTGTCATGAAGGCTCACCCTTTCTATGGTTTCCTTTCTAAAGGTGGAGATTGGGGAGTGGTTGCAATTCTTGCTTTCATCTGGATGATTTCTTACTGGCTTTGTTACGATGTCTTTCGTTCACGCTCATACATCATTGAAAAATTCCAGCGCAAGAAAATGGTTGCTGCAAAAAGCATCGCGACTGGTCTTGGAATCGTGTTTGCGCTTTTCACTGCAGTTGGAATCTGGAACGGAACTTTAAAATTCTTTGATTCAGTTATCCTTCTTATGATCTTCTCGGTCTTCTGGACTTTCTCAATGCAAGAATGGAGATGGAAACCGACTCTATGAGATTAGCCCTCACACTTTCTTTATTCATAGCTATTTCAGGTCATGCTGCGATCAGAAAGCCTGGCGACGAACTTGCGAAATACCGCACGGAAGTGATGGAGATGGGAGCTCGTCTCTCAACTCTGGAAAAAGAAATCGGTTCAAAGAACAATCTTTATCTATCAAGCATGGAGCAGATCAGGCAGTTTGAAGCTGATGTGAAGCTCTATCGTGACGAATTGAAAAATAAGCAAACTGAGCTGAAGCAAGCTCAGGTTGAGAATAAACGTATACTTCAGAATTACCTTCTTGAGAGTGAAAACGACACAACTGAGCCTTGGCAGAGAAAAGTTCATCTTGAGCTTTTGAAGCAGGCCCAGAATAAGCTTAAAACCAAAGAAACTGAATTGAATGGCTTCCAGACTAAGGTTGCTGAGTTCGAAGAAAAACTCACTGTTCTTCACAAAAATGAAGAAGAGCTTGGTTCAGTGATCAAGGAACTTGAAACAAGAAAGAAAGTCGCAATGGAAACTTACCTTGCGAAAGTTGAAACGAAAAAGAAGATCGAATCTAAAGTTCAGACTCAAAAACTTGAAAAACGTATCGCAGTTGTTAAAAAGCAGCTTAGCGACGCTCCCATTGTTGCTAAAAAGCCGGATCGTTATTTTGGTAAACCTGTTGATGACTTCTTAAGTTATACAGCAAGTCCCAAAGGCGTAACGTTCAAGTATCAGGCCACTCAGCCAGTGAAGGCAGTGGGAGATGGGAAGATTGTTTTCGCTGGTGATCTTGCTGCTTACGGGCAGGTTGTCTTGATTGATCACGGGAATGAACTTCGTACAGTTCTCCTCGGGAAAATGAATATCAAGGTTAAGAAAAATGACACTGTTCGTGATGGAGAAGTTCTCGCGTACACAGTCAATGACACGAAAGAAGCTCAGAATTTGTACTTCGAAGTTCGTAAGAAAAACACAGCTCAAAACACTATTTTGTGGTTGAATCCGAATGGAGTGAGTAAAATCTAAGACGATCATAACGTCTTAGGAGTACTCATGTTTCGTCTTGCGCCTCTAGCAGTTACCGCTCTCCTTTTAACAACTCCGGTTTTTGCACAGAAAGAAAAATCAGCTCCGAAAATTACGGAAAATCGTTCACGTTTCGAACAGCTCGAACTTTTCAATAAAGTCCTTCACCTCGTTGAAACTCAATACTATCGTCCGGTCAGCACTGAAAAACTGATTGAAGGTGCATTGAAAGGAATGATGGAAACTCTTGATCCTCACTCAGCTTTCTTGAACAAAGAGTTCTTTGAAAAAATGCAGAATGATACTGCTGGTGAGTTTGGCGGACTTGGACTTGAAGTCACTCAAAAAGAAGGCGTGATCTACATCATCACTCCAATTGACGATACTCCTGCATTCCGTGCAGGCATCAAACCTAAAGATAAACTCGTTGAGATCAATCATGAGCCGATCGTTGGTATGACGCTTGAACAGGCGATTGAAAGAATGCGTGGAAAAATCGGAGACAAGATTCATCTTGGAATCATTCGTGATGGTGAAGATGGAATCAAGCACTACAATCTTAAACGTGAAAT
>JBEIQF010000411.1:0-2858 GCA_040376635.1 Halobacteriovoraceae bacterium | reverse complement strand
GGCCTTTATTCATCCTGAAGCAAAAATCGGGAACAACGTTCAGATTGGACCTTTCTGCGTTATCGGCGCGAATGTAACAATCGGTGACGACTGTCTTTTTCATTCAAATGTAGTTGTTGATGGCCATACGACAATCGGTAAGGGAAACAAGTTTTTCCAATTCGGTTCAATCGGCGCTCCTCCACAAGATAACTCTTATAAGAATGAACCAACGGAAACAATCATCGGTGACAACAATACGTTCCGTGAATACGTTTCAATCCACCGTGGTACAACGAAACAGGATAACAAAACAATTATCGGCTCGAATTCATTATTCATGGCCTACTGTCACATTGCTCACGACTGTACTCTTGGTAACAACCTCACTTTCGCAAACTCAGTGAACCTTGCTGGTCACGTGAATATCGGCGACAGAGTCATCATCGGTGGTAACACAGGTATTTCTCAGTTCGTAACTCTTGGTAAGGGTGCTTACATCGGTGGTGGTGCAGGTATCGATCGTGACGTTCCTAATTTTTGTACAGCAATGGGTAACCGTGTGAAGCTTAAAGGGATCAACATCATCGGTCTTAAGCGCCAGGGTAATTCGAAAGAAATCGTATCTGAAGTTGTAGATTTCTATCGTACGATGGAAGCCTCTGCACTTTCTCCACGTGCATTCGTTTCGCACCCTGAACTTATGGAAGAATTCAAAGGCAACACGATCGTTCAAGACATCGCTAATTTCATCAAGAAATCAGAGATCGGTATTGCTCCATTCATGGCTGATTAATATGACTAAAAAAGTAAAAGTAGCAGTATTAGGATACGGACATTTAGGTAAATGGCACTGCCAGAAAGTCGCAGCTCACGCTGACGTGGCCGAGTTCGTTGCCATCGTTGAAAAGTTTCCTGCTGGCCAGGAAGCTGCTCGCGCAAATCACCCAGGAGTAAAAGTTGTTAACGATATCAAAGACGTCATCAATGAGATTGATGCGGCTTTTGTTGTGACTCCCACTTCAACTCACTTTGAGCTCGTTAGTTATCTTCTGAATAATAACAAACATGTGTTTTGCGAAAAGCCAGTTTGTTCAAATGATGAAGAGGCGATGAAACTAAAACAAATCGCAGCTGATAAAAATGTTGTGATTCAGGTTGGTCACTCAGAGCGATTTCATGAAGCCTGGGACAAACTTCGTGAGAAGTTCCAGACTCTCACAGCACCTTACTCCATTCGTATCAATCGAGTAGCTCCCTTTAAGGGACGCGCGACTGATGTTGATGTTGTACAGGATCTTGCGATTCACGATCTTGATCTCGTTCTTCACTTATTCAAGCAGAAGCCTAAAAATATTCTTGCTCACGGTTTTAAGATCAGAACGGACAAGTGGGATCATGCGAGCATTTACGTTGAAATGGAAGACAAGTGTGACGCTTTGGTTGTCGTTGGCAGAAATGCGACGAAAGAGGTGCGTGACCTTGAAGTGATTTCAAAAGACGGGATGATCTCTGTAGATCTTTTCGCGAACAAGATTTACGAGGCGACGAGTTCAAAATTCTCTGATGATACATTCGTCAAAGAAGAAGCATACAACAAGCGTGATCATCTGCTTTTAGAGCATAAAAATTTCTACCACTCTATCCTTGAAGGCAAACCGGCAATCATCGGACTTAAAGATGGGATGAATGCTGTTCATCTTGTGGATGCAACTCTGAAGTCTATGGAAACGCGTTCAAGCGTTAAAGTGAACCTCGTTTAATGAATTCATGCCTAATTATCGCCGGTGAAAAATCCGGCGAAGAACATGCAATGAGTTTCTTTCCTGAGCTCGTAAGGCAGTGCCCGACGGTGCAGTTTTACGGAGTGGGGGGAAATGATCTCCAGAAGCATGGAATGGAACTTCTTTATCACCTTAAAGATTTCTCCAGCATGGGCTTCTCTGAAGTCATTCACAAAATTCCATTTTATTTTAAAGCACTAAAGACTCTTGAAAATGAAGTCGTGAAACGCGGAACTAAAACTGCGATCCTGGTTGATTTTCAGGACTTCAACATGCGTCTGGCGGCCAGACTTAAAAAGCGCGGAGTAAAAGTTCTTTATTACGTAGCTCCTCAGGCCTGGGCCTGGAAAGCAGGTCGTTCGGCCGCGCTTTCAAAAAATACGCATACTCTCTTCACGATTCTTCCGTTTGAAAAAGAATGGTTCGGTTCACGTGGTGTAAAACAGATTAAATCTATTCCTCATCCTTTGATGCTTACATATAAGAATGAACTGAGTTCAATTCCACCTAAGCCTTTTGGCAGCTGGAATCCAAAACTTAAACTTCTTCTTCTTCCAGGATCTCGTCGTTTTGAAGTTCATAACCTCATGCCTTTTTTTATTGAGGCTGTGAGACTTCTCAGAAAAACGATGCCGGTTGAAGTGCATCTCGTGAAAGTGAATCACATCAAACAAGACGTTTATGATTATTACAAAAACGATATTGATGTCTGGTATGAATCTGATGAACTTACAAAAGCGATGAAAGAGTGTCACATGTCACTTGCGGCCAGTGGAACTGTGACTTTGAGCACTGGTCTTTTTGAGCTGCCTACGATTGTCTGTTATCAGGCAAGCTTACTTAACGAATTCATCTATTATCACCTGGTCAAATATTCTGGACCAATTTCACTCACGAATATCATTCATAATCAGATGGTTTACCCGGAGTTTATCCAGGGCGACCTGAATTCAGTGAAACTGGCGTCGATAATTAGGTCTTGGACTTCAAACGAAAAGCTTTATAATGGACTCAAGGATACGCTGAAGGATACGAAGAAACTTCTCTCTGGAGATGATTTCTCAATCCCTCACTACATGGCCCAGGTCATTCATG
>JBEIQF010000455.1:0-2280 GCA_040376635.1 Halobacteriovoraceae bacterium | reverse complement strand
CTTTCTTCCATCATCATTGATATCGCGATTGCCGTTTATTCATCTTACGATCCACAGAATGCTCAGATCCTCATCAATCTCAGAAAAGAGATCAAGGCCCTCGCTGATATGTTGATCTCGATGAACAACGATGATCGCATGGCCGAAGGTTCATTTGGCTGGAAAGTAAAAGAACTCGAAGAAATTCTAAGAGACGAAACGTATGTAGAAATTACGAAACGTCATCACAGCAAAGCAGAGTTTGCTAAATTTGATTATGAACTTTCATTCAGGCTTCTTCGTAAATGACAACATCGCACTGGTTAAGACAACATTCTTTCCGCACGTCCGATACAACGACTGATGTCGTTGTTGTCGGTGGTGGTTATGTCGGGTTATCGACGGCATACTGGTTAACTGAGTTGAGACCTGATCTCAAGATCACAGTCTTAGAAAGAAGTTTCTGTGGAGCTGGTGCGAGTGGAAGAAACGCCGGCTTTCTCACTATGGGAAGTGCTTCGTTTTACAAAAGTCTTACACTGAAATGGGGTGAAGAGCGTGCGAAGGCGATTTATCAGTTCGCCGGTGAATCGCTTGAACTTGTTCATCAGCATATCCTGAAATCTTCTCCGGAAATCAAATTTGATCGTACAACTTCAATGACGCTCTTTCAGTCTGAAGATCAGTTGAAAACATGGAGTTCGTCACAGTTTAGTCCTGAAAGTTTCAATTTCGGATGGCATGATAAAGAGAAGTTACCAAAGGCCCTTCAAAATAAATTTCATGGTGCTTTTGAGACTGGACCTGAATATAAAATCAATCCGGTTCAGTTACTTGGATCATTGAAGAAACTTCTGGAAAGCCGCAAAGTTCAGATCGTTGAAAGCGCTTCTGCGTTTGAACTGACTGAAGAGGGTGTCCAGACGGAAACTCATCTCATTAAGGCAAAACAAGTCATACTCGCTCTCAATGGATATCTTCCTCAGTTCCATAAGATCTTCAAGGATGTTGTAGTTCCAAGAAGGGCGCAAATGCTTGCAGTAGAGATTGAAGAAGAGTTTGATTGTCCTTCACTCTATTATGATCCTCCTGAGCGCGTTTACTGGCGTAAAACCCAGGAGAAAGTTCTTGTGATTGGCGGTAAGAGACTTCTCGATGAAGAAGGCGAGACAGGTGATTTTGAAAAGATTTCTCCTGTTATTCAGAAAGGACTCGAGAGTTATCTTCGCGATCAGCTCAATCTCAAATATAAAGTTATCAATCGCTGGTCTGGCACGATGGGTTTTACGGAACATGAACTTCCTCTCATTGGGAAAGTGAATGCTCCTCTTGAAACCTATATGGTAGGTGGATTCAGTGGACACGGAATGGGACTTGGCTTCAGGTCTGCCAAAGACACGGCTGAACTCGTTACCGGAAATATCAATCAATCATTCTTTCATCAATTTAGAAAAGTAGATTTCACTCTATGAGGAAAACCACCATCGTTCTGGCCGCTCTAACCGCCGGACTTCTCTTCTTCACTTATTGGGGTTGGAAGAACAACAATTTCGGATCGATCAATGAAACCAGCATTCGGTTATCACTTGATGATAAAGTCGAAAGTTTAGATCCAGCCAAAGCATACAGTGATGATTCATTGCTCGTCTCTGCTCAGGTCCTGGAACCACTTTATCAGTATCATTATCTGAAACGTCCTTACGAAATCCAGCCGCTTCTCGCTGAAGCTCTTCCTCAAGTGACAGAGAAAGGAAAACTTCTCACGATCAAAATTAAAAAGAATATTTTTTTCCATCCTCATGAATCTTTCAAAGGGAAGCCAAGAGAGCTTACTGCTGAGGATTTTGTTACGGCGTTTAAGCGTCTTTCACTTGATAGTCTTAAGAGTCCCGGCAGAAGTCTCTTTGCTGGTCTGGTAGTTGGATTTGAAGATTACAATGAAAAGGTTGGCGGCGACTGGAAAAAGTTCCCAACAACTTCCATCGAAGGGATCTCAGCAAAAGATAAGTACACTATTCAGATCACTTTGAATCAGAGTGAACCGAATATCATTTATTACCTGGCCCTGAATTTTGTCAGTCCAGTACCATGGGAACTTGTTGAAGCTACTCAGAATAATCTCGATCGTGCCTTAATCGGTACCGGGCCATACGTGTTCAAGGGACTTAAAGATCAGTTCATTGAAATGGAAAAGTATCAGAATTACCGTGAGGATTTTTATCCAACATCGGGTGACAGATACGCTAACGTTCAAAAGCTCCTTGATTCAAGTAAGGAAAAGATTCCTTTTATTGATAAGCT
>JBEIQF010000172.1:0-6861 GCA_040376635.1 Halobacteriovoraceae bacterium | reverse complement strand
TTGTCGGAAGTTTATAGGCAAATGTCGCCCATCCGAGGAGAGATTGAAGAATAATAAGAAACAACGGAAGTAGAGCTTTGATCCTGATTTCTTTATAACGTTTGATCGCCCACGCCACACTTGCAACGGCCATGAGGCCCGCCAGAAAACGGTGAAGCGATTCAAAGAAAGCAGGACTCATTGTATGAGGAAGAAATTCTCCATAACAAAGAGGCCAGTCAGGACAAACGAGAGCTTGTTTCAGCACCTGAAGTTGGGCGCCAACTAAAAGAAGAAGAACCGTTCCAATGTAGAGAACGTAATAAAGAATCATGCAGCTGCAAACCATTGGTAGAGCATCAGATAAACGATCACTCCAGTAACAGAAACATACATCCAGATCGGGAAAGTGATGCGTGCAATTTTCTTATGCTTTTCCCACTCTTGTTTATAAGCGTGCCAGAACGTTTTCAAAATCATCGGCACCATCACAACAGCTAGAATAATGTGAGGGAAAAGGATCAGGAAATAAACCGTCTTGATCCACCCCAGATCAGGAAATTTTTTCGAAGGAACATGATAGTGATAAATCAAATAGCTCGTTAAGAAAGCAGCTGAAACAACCAGAGCAGAGATCATAAGATTTCTGTGGAGGTCGCGTTTGTTTTTCCTGATGGCAATATAACCAGAGAGAAGAAGAATTCCTGCGATGGAATTTAGAGTAGCATTAAGAGTTGGCAGATCCTGGATTGTCATGGGCCTCTTTCAGAGCAAGAGCGAGTGCTTTTTGCTTTTTAATCATTCTGAAAATCAAATAATACGGAATATAGATCGCAAGAATGAATAAGGCCAGAACGAGAGTGGTATTTGAGTCCTTCCCGCTTTGCGAACTGCCTGCGCAGTACGGACAAGCGAGAAGGTTTGTAGAGATCAATAAGCTAAGTGAAACAACGTAAAACTTAATCACGCTGAACATCCAATGTGGGCCAGAGGCCCACTCAAATAACTACAGAAGATAGATAAATGTGAACACGAGAATCCACACTAGATCTACGAAGTGCCAGAAGAGACCAAGGATCTCAAGGCGGTTATAGTCACCATTATCGTAGTGACCTTTACGTGCGTTGATATATTCGCAAATGAGGTAACCAACACCAGTTGCCACGTGAAGACCGTGGAATCCAGTTACAAGATAGAAAGTTGAACCGAACAGTGGTGTTCCGTGAGAGAACGCAGACAGAGTGATCCCCTTGTGAACAAGGTGAGTATACTCGTACGCCTGGATTCCAAGGAAGATAGCGCCGCCGATGATCGTAACAAGAAGCCAGTTAAGCATCGCTTCGCGATTTTTTGCCTTACATGCATCAATGGCAAGAACCATAGAAACTGAAGAACAGATAAGAAGGAATGTTGCGATACCTGAAAGGAAGATCCCAAGGTGTTCAGCAGGATTCGGCCAGTCTAGTTTTGAACGTAGAACAGCGTAAGCAATCAGGAATCCTGAGAATGACATCGCATCTGTCACAAGGAAAATCCACATGCCGATTTTACCCGGAGTTGCGCGAGCGAACTGTGGATCTACTCCACCGATTAATGGATTCGAAGAATGATGAGCGTCGTGACCGTGGCCTGCCATAAAAGGAAACTCCAGAAAGATAAGATAGTAAATTTCAGTTCATTGTACACGAACTGCATGAAATCCCGCAACCTGAAGTGATCGTTAGAATCAGGAATTATGTGGGTCCGACTAACTGCGACAGTTTTTTGTCCAGAAGTTCTAAGCTCTTGAATGTAACAATCCTCTGCTCTCGGATTGTTTCAGTGTTTAACTGATCAACTGCTCCACCGACCCAAATTTCCTGGCGGGCGTGTGCCTTCTTGCGCAAGTTTGTCACAACCTGATTGATGTTTTTTGAACGATAAAATGGGCTAATGGCCAGAAGGATAGCATCTGAGTTTGTTGCAACGGCTGCGTCTGCAATTGATTCTTCCGGAAGATTTTCTCCCAGGTAAACAAAATTAATTCCGTATTCGGCCATGAGAAGAGTTGAGAGTAAAAGTCCAATAGAGTGATGCTCGTCTAGTGGAGCTGCGATAGTTATTGTAAAACGTTTTTCATTCTGATTGCGATAATGCTGTCCTATACGTTTCCCAATGTAAAACTTTGTTAAAGCAGAAAGCGTATGCTCCTGAGCATACGTCATTTTACCTTTGGCCACATCCTCGCCAACTTTTCTGAATAATCCCGCGATCACTTTGAGAGCAAAATCACGACAAGTTAAATCGATAGAAGCTTTGTTCATCTCGTGAGTAAAAACATCGAGCTTATAGGCATTGAGTGCCATGAACAAATTCATTAAGTAGATATCCGGAGAAACTAGATTTTTCAGAACCGCAGTTTTTTCTTTCGAGACACCGGTAATTTTCTGAAGCAAGCTCTCGAGCTCATGATCCGGAAGATTGGCAATGAGACTGATTTGATTTCCAAGTTGGCAGAGTTTTCCGAGCATCATTAATCGATCGAGTTCTTTTTCAGAATATACCCTGCGGCCATTATCGCTGCGAACAGGAGTAATGGCGTTGTAGCGCTTCTCCCATGCACGGATGCAGTGAGTGGAGAGGTTCGTCATTTCAGAGACTGTCTGGATTGAAAAGTATTTCATGAGACTATGTGTCTCACTTATTTAGGTCGCGCATAATCCATAGAATGCTGTTGTAGATATTTTGTCTAACTGTTTTGGGGCTTTTTGACACGCCTCAATAATTATCGTTGATTCCGAGGGTTACGCCCAAATCCGCCTTCACGGTTGCCACCGAACTTCCCGACCTGTCTTTCCGGACGAGGGCTTGCCACAGTGACTTTGAGCGGGCGTCCACCGACTTCTTTGCCATCGAGTGCTTTCATAGCGGCGACTCCAAGATCTTCGGTTGCCATCTCAACAAACGCAAAACCTTTGGACTGCCCAGTTTCACGATCAGTCATGATTCTTACAGAGACAACTTCACCAATTTTCTTGAAAGCTTCTTCGAGCTCCTGAGATTTAAGTGAATAAGAAAGATTACCAACATGCAGACGTTTACTCATAGGATCAGTGTACACCAGAATTCTTGTCGACCCCTCATATTTATGAGATATAGCACGCCGTATTATCAGATTAGAACGAGGAAAATATATGACACAGAAAACCATGATCATGGGTAAAGACGCTGCTCTTGAAGACACGATCTCTCGCCTACGCAATCAATTACTCGATTGGGGTTTTGATGTGGAAGAAGCTTCATGGCTGAATCCGGTTCCGAACGTATGGTCTGTGCATATTCGTGATCGCTACTGCCCGTATCTTTTTACTAACGGCAAAGGTGTGACGAAAGAAGCTGCTCTTGCTTCAGCACTCGGAGAATTCTTTGAGCGTTTGAACTGTAACTATTTCTTCGCTGACTTCTACCTTGGCGAGCAGATTGCTAACTCTGATTTTGTTCATTATCCGAATGAAAAATGGTTCACTTTCTCAGGTGATAAAATGCCTGAAGGCCTCATGAATAATGATCTTTGGGATTATTATGATTCTGAGAGAGAACTTGTTCCGTCTCAGTTGATTGACACAAATTCTGGAAATGCTGAACGCGGAATTTGCGCGCTTCCTTATACAAAAGTGTCTGACAACAAAACGTATTACATCCCGATGAACATCGTTGGAAACCTCTACGTTTCAAACGGAATGTCTGCCGGTAATACTAAAACAGAAGCTCGCGTTCAGGCGCTTTCTGAAATTTTTGAACGTTCGATCAAGAATCAAATTCTTGCTGAAGGAATTTCTCTTCCGAACATTCCTCAGGAAGTTCTCAACCGTTTCCCGAAAGTTGTTGAGGCGATTGCTGAGCTTGAAGCTGCTGGCTACCCGATCATCTGCAAAGATGCTTCTCTTGGTGGAAAATACCCGGTGATCAACGTGACACTTCTGAATCCAAAAGAAGGAACTGCGTTTGCTTCATTCGGCGCTCACCCTAAATTCCAGGTTGCTCTTGAAAGAACACTCACTGAGCTACTCCAGGGACGTCGCCTTGATCAGTTGAACGTTTTCTCTCCTCCAAGTTTTGAACTTGAAGATGTGAAAGATCACCTGAACCTTGAAGCTCACTTCATCGATTCAAACGGTCTTATTCACTGGAACTTCTTTAAGGAAACTCCGGATTATGAATTTGTTGACTGGAATTTCGGTAAGGAGACGACAAAAGATGAGTTCGATACGATGATCGATATTTTCCACAAGATGGAAAAAGACGTTTATATCATGGACTTTGAACACCTGAATGTTTACGGCTGCCGTATTCACGTTCCAGGCATGTCGGAAATCTACCAGCCAGAAGATCTTCAGTGGGATAACAACAACGCTGGTGTTGCTTTCCGCGAGAGAATTCTTGGTATTCACGAACTCGCAAATGAAGAACTGATCGAGCTTCACTCTGAGCTCGAGGAAAAAGGCTTCGATGACATGCTTCTTGTTTCTCACGGAATCGGCGTGATTCCTGATGCTGGAACAACATGGGCAGAAGTTCGTTTCGGCGAATTGAAAGCGATGATCGCTCTTGCGGCCAAGGATTATGAACTTGGGAAGGCCGGCATCGACTGGTGCCTACATTTTGCTCCACTTAATCCTGAAAGACGCCTGATGTACCTATGTCTTAAGACTCTTCTAGAAATTGAAATGGATGATTCACTCAATACAAATGATTTCCTCCCTACAGTTGAAAAAATGTATTCGAAGGAAATGGTTGATCGTGCTCAGAACATCATCAACGGGTTTGAGAAATTCGATGGCCTTCATGAATCGGATCTTTCTCTTCAGGGGTTTGATATGCATCAGAAGCTCATCACAAGTTATGAGAAGCTTCAGAGAGCAAAGAGACTTTGGGCCGAGAAAAAGTAATGAACAAAAATCTTTTCTTCACACCAGAAATCAAAATGGATTTCGACTGGAAAGGAAAGTTTCACCTCCGTGCCGGAAGTGTTCAGCCACACAATAAAAAACAGATCTCCGAAGGTCTACGTGACATGAGTCCGGAATCGATTAGAAATCGATTCCTGGGCTCAAAACGCGAATTCTCTGACCAGGAACTTCAATACCTCACGACTCTTGATGGATGGAACCATTACGCCATCGGGATCGAGGAACGTGAGAAACTCAAGCGTGGTGTGGGCCTTATTCGTCTTGTGAGATCATCTCATTCGGATACTGAAGCTGAGATTGCGATCACCATCATTGATGAGTATCAAAAACTAGGACTTGGTTCGTTTCTTCTGAATCTCGTGATGCTTGCAGCTTTTGAAAGAGATATTGAACTACTTTCCTTCACGTTCCTTCCTCAGAACGATGCCATCATCAAACTCGTGAAACGTGCAGGCGTCCCTATTCCGGGTGCCCACAATCAGGATTATGTTCAGCTTTTTCTTGATTTAAAGAAGATGGATGTTGAAGCAATTAAATCTCAATTGCGCTCGACCCTTCCAATGATTGATACCTTTCACTTAAAAACTTGAAGTAAACTTCCTTCTTATATTTAAGAGTCTTCACGACTGCATGAATGAGCGCCGGGTTCTTGATTAAAAGAAGACCCATCTCGCTTCGCATTTGATTCCATTCCATTGAAAGAAGATTCTTAAACTTCAACATAAGCTTCTTAAGGTTTTTTTCCTTCCGGCAGCTCAGTCTTTCAAAATCACACTTCATCTGAAGATGGTAAGTCATCTCTTGAAAATCAATCGTACGTGCGCCTTCAGCTTCCTTTCTTGAAATATGAATACCTATCTGTGAAACAACTGAGCCGAATTTTGTATCTTCCGGTTGATCACGATCAAACCCTTTTACCCCAAGAATTCTTCCTTTCGACAGGAATGCTTTCTCAAAGGCCTTAGCATCAGTCTTATTCATCTCCGATGACCAAACGAGGACGATACTCTGATCTGTCTGGTAAACGTAATCCTGGTGGTTCCTGAGCGGTGTCAGGATACCTTTGTTACGGCGGCCCACGATATCAAGATCTGTTTCCACACCGTCTTCATTAAGTTCGTAATGGCCTTTATCGAATGTTTTTCCGATCACCCAGGGAATACCAACATAATAATGACGGTCGTGACCTTGCCAGCTAAGCTTCTGAAGTTTTGCCGGAAGCCTTTCCTGTAGATAAGCAATATTTCCCTTGATGCCTTGTTTATAAAGTTCAGCGTGAGAAACATCATTCAAATCAAGTTCGAAAGCTGAAGTGAATCTCTTACCTTTGAACTGAGCAAACGTGCCGTTCGCAATAAAGGGACCGGCAACAACCTGTCTACGCTTTAGATCTTCTTCTGAAATTTTTAAGATCACGCTATCTGGAGAGACTTTTTTTATTTCGATAATAAACTGGTTCTGAATGCCGATAGACACAGTAGCGATATCTACCAGACCTGCGCTGAAACCGGCATAAGCGGTGATACCGCCATAACTCTGATACGTTCCTGTATCACCTTCATTCCATAGATTAAGCTCATCAAATTTACTCGGCATCCACACTGGCAATGATTTCTCCAGAGCAGATTTCTTATGACGGATCACAGTCTGCATCGCTCCTTTATAAGGAATCAATCCAACAGTTGAAGCTGATTTAATAATGGAAGAAAGACCGAGTCCTCCCTCGATGCGCTGGCGTTTGACTTCAATCCATCCGAGTTCTTTCTGTTGTTCATAAAAATTAAAACGATTCAGGATAATTGGCTGAGAGTAATTGATGATGGTGCGGCTATATCCAACCTGAAGCAGAGGTTGAAAGGAAAGCCTGTTTGTTCCGTTATCTCCGAATAGAGAAATTTCGCCTTTTGAATTGACTGAAATGGGAATGGCAAAC
>JBEIQF010000106.1:0-10005 GCA_040376635.1 Halobacteriovoraceae bacterium | reverse complement strand
TTAAGACCGATCATTCCATCTTCGAAACCTGGGATGAATTGACCAGAACCGATTTCAAGCATGTACTCCTGAGCTTTCATGTTCTCAGGTTTAGAGCCATCAGCTTTTTCACCTTCGAAGTTGAATACAGCGAAGTCACCTTTAGCAAGCTTATGGCCAGCATCAGTTACTTCTTTGATTTCTGCTTTTTGAGAAAGGTAGTTCTTCTTAAGAGTTTCGAAGTCTTCATCAGAAACGTTTTCTGATTCTTTCTTGAAAGTAAGTTTTGAATAATCTTTAAGTTCGAAATCAGGGATGATTTCAACAGTTGCTTCGAAAGCTACTGTCTTGCCTGATTCATACTTTGTGTTACCGAACTGTGGGTATCCAACAGCACGGATATTTTCTTTCTTAACAGCCTGGTAGTACTGATCAGAAATGAAACGGTAAAGAGCATCGTTCTCAACTTGTGGTCCGAAAAGTTTCTGAACCATCTCAAGTGGAGCTTTACCTTTACGGAAGCCTTTAAGATTTGAATTAGCTTGTTTAGCAACTAGGGCTTCTTTGATTTCTTTCGATAGATCAACTTTATCGAAGTTAAATACTAATTTCTTAGTACAGCCGTTAACATTTTCAATGGTGTAAGACATAGAATCTCTCTTGTTCTAGAGTGAAAAATTTGAATTGTTGTTTTTAACACAAAGGAGAAATATGTCCAGAGATACTAGTAATTGACGCGTACCATATAGAGGCCATTTGGGGGGGCAACAGGGCCCAATCTTGGGACTTTTTTGGAACTAAGTGCATTCTGAAATTCATCGAGTGTGATTTTGCCTCGCCCAACGCTCCAAATAGCGCCCATCAGGCATCTGACCATCTGTTTTAAGAAGCCATTCCCTACGATCCGGAAGACATAATGAGAAGGGAGCATCCAGTTGTCCTGGGGAATTTCCAGAATTTCACACTCATAAATCTCACGAATGTTGCTCGCAACTTCCGTTCCTTCACAGTAGAAATTCGTGAAATCATGACGACCAATCAGGATCTTGCAGGCCTCCTGCATTTTCTTTTTATCCAGCTCAAACGTCTGGTTCGTGATCAATTCATTCTGAAATGCCGTGAAGGTTTTATTGCTGGTGAAACGATAATGGTACTCTTTGGATTTTGCGTGAACAGTTGGGAAAAACTCTTCATTCGAAATTTCTGCACTCAAAACCCTGATGTCATCCGGAAGTTTTGCATTGAGGGCCAGGACAAGTTTTTCACAAGGAATTTCAAGTTCGATGTTGATTTTTGCAACTTGTCCGAGAGCATGAACACCTGCATCTGTTCTTCCAGCTCCAAGGCTTCTTACATTTTCAGATTTTGAAATCGTTTTGCACGCGCGATTGAGTTCACCTTGAACAGTAAGACCCGCATTCTCCGGTTGAACTTGCCAACCTAGATATCGGGTCCCTTTATACTGGATAACTAATTTGTAGTAATGAATCACTTCGGATCAATTGCTTCCGGTTCTTCAGACCAGTCGAAGATACCTTCGAATTTTTTTAAATGCGTAAGCCAGTAAATCATCGAGGCAATCACGTAGAACGTAATGATCGCAGGAATCATAATTTCTTCGTAGATGAAAAGCGAAGCGAAGATAAGGAAGATAATCATCAGAACTTGTTTCTTGTGATTCTTAACCCATTCAGATTTTTTGAAACTTGGGAATGGGATGTTTGAGATCATAAGAGCAGCGTAGAATAGAAGGTATCCAACTGTGAGCGCTTTATAATCAGCGATCCATGGGAAAGTTTCAGCAAGAAGAATTAAGCTGATGGCAGCTGTAGCTCCACCTGGAATTGGTAAACCCTGGAAGTAATCTGATTTATTTTTATCAATGTTAGCGTTGAAACGAGCAAGTCTCAAAGCTCCGCAAAGCATGAAGAAGAAACACGCAACCATTCCTGGGCGGCCAGTTTGAGTTAAAAAGCGGAAGTAAAAAACAAGTGCTGGTGTAACACCAAATGAAACCAGATCAGAAAGTGAATCGAACTGTTCACCAAACGCTGATTGAGTATTCGTCATACGTGCAATTCGGCCATCAACTGAATCGAAGATTGCGCCAAGAACGATGAACATACATGCTTTATAAAACTCCCCGTGAAATGCGAAGAGAATCGCAATAAATCCACATGCCATATTGAGGGCCGTGAACGTATTCGGAATAAAGTAAGCAAGCCTGCGGTTTTCTAACAATGACATTTTTAACCCTTCGGTTGATCTTTAAGTGCTGCAATTACGGACTGACCAGGAACAACTCGCTCTTTTTCAAAAACTAGGACATCGCTGGTTACAGGTAAATAGATTAGCAGAGTGCCACCAAATGGGTAATACCCAAAACACGCTCCGCCCCTACCTCGGTCACCAGATTTCAGCCATATAGTTGGACGCTTTCCTGTAGTGCAATCAATGAATCGCATCAATGTTTGTGTATGATTTTTTGAAGTGAGAGTCAGATCTGTATGGGAGAGCTCATCCACTGTTCCATAGAAAATATGGGTTGGTGAGTTCCTGTGAACCTTCTTACCGCGATTCGCCTTAAGGTAAGTCACTTCACCCACGGTTGGGAGATAGAGACCCTTTTCTTCCCAGAACGAAATTGAAATGCGGACTTCGTGACAAGGAGAAGCATAATCAAGTGAGGAAACTGAATGCCTGATCGACTCAACCACTCCATGAACGGGAGACATGAAAATCTCTCCATCACTTTTAATGGTATCGCGATACGGGATATGCGATCGACGGAACAGAAAAAGAACTAATGATGAAAGAAGAAGAACTGGAATTTCATAAACAAGTGGGAGCTTCCAGAATGCGTAAATGATTAAGGCGAGCATCCCGTACGAAAATTCTGTCTGCAGAAAGAAAAACCGTTTCATGGATTGGCCTTGAACTCATCTTCCGGAGCTCGGAAATAAAATGGTTCGCGCTTTGGTCCATTAAGAACGTGCGGGAAAATTTTCTGAGGAGAAGTCTTTAACAGCTCAAATGTTTCAATTGGATTCTGAATCATCCCCGCACTCAACGTATCAAGAGAGGCCGGTGAATGAATAAAATACTGACCTTCGCTGATTTTCAGATCTTTCGCGACCATGAGTTCCTGAGAATTCTCGGCATTCTTCCAGCGATAGAAAAAATACTCTCCACGATAAGCCTTCGTGAACCATGTTCCTTCTGAGTATCCACACCAAAGCGGAATCTCATAAGAGTACATAGAGAATTGTTTTACGCCAAAGAAACTGAAGACATCTGCGAAACCTTCAGCGAGACGAAGACCTGTATAGAAGCCGGGACCATTAACTGTAATGATCCCTGACAAATTTTCTGATTTTAAATTGTGTTTTGAAAGAAGCTCGAACGCTTTTTTCTGAATGATCTGAGAAGCTTTCTGGCCAGTTTCACGCTCGTAAGAAAGCCAGTTCAATCCATCATCGAGGACACCTAAGGTTAGCTCATAAGTGGAGTCGATGAATAAGTAACTCAAAGGTTAAAACAATCTCGTAATATCGTTGAACAATGCTACGAAGATGAGGAAGAAGAGTACTGATACTCCAAATCTCTGAGCAATTTCAAGTTTACGGCGAGAGAGTGGTCCACCATTAAAAGTTTCAAAAATCAGGAACATGATGTGACCGCCATCTAAAACCGGAATTGGAAAAAGATTGATCACGCCAAGGTTGATACTGATAATCGCCATGAGGCGGAAGAACATTGATAAACTGATATTCAATGAATCAGAAGCAACTTTACCAATAGCTAGTGGTCCACCGATGTTGTTAAGAGATACTTCTCTTGTGATAAGTTTTTTGTATCCAGAGAAAGTCTTAACGATTCCATCCCATGTACGTGTGAAGGCACCCATCACTGCTTCACCAAAGCTGTCGGCTTTAGCTACAATCAGTTTCGGCTGGATGTATTCAACACCTGATTCGATACCAATGATCTTCGTTTTCTTCTTCTCAACTTCTTTTACTTCAGGAGTAAGAGCTTTTGTTACAAGCGTGCCGTTGGAAATAACCCCTACAGCAACCTCTTTGCCATCTTCAATCGTCTGTAGGCCCTGACGAAGCTCTTCGAAGCTCTTTAATTGAACTCCGTTAACACTTGCGAGGATATCACCTTTCTTGATTCCAGCTTTATCGGCCGGAGATGACATCACAACATTTCTAACTGAAAGGTCCGCTGGATAGAATTCAAGATTTGAAAGAATAGTTTCCAGTGTCTGGCCTGGAGCTACTGCGATTTCTGATTCAGATGCAGGATCAATTGAAATCTCAGCACCATCTTTCTCAACCACTTTATAGAGATAAGCTTTGCCAGAGAAGTTAGCGTTGATCTCTTCAATTGAAGTTTCAAACGTAGTAGGCTTCTGTTCAAGGCTTACGATGAACTTCTCGCCTTTAGCGTTGATGAAAACCGGCTTCTTAACAAGAGAAACAATGCTCACGAATTCATTGATAAATGGCTCAAGGTTCATTCCAACCGGAACATCTACTTTCTGATCTTTTCTTCTGACTGTGATCTTCTCTACAGATGAACCTTTAATATTCAGGTCATCAAAGCTCAGAACTTTCTCGTCATTAATTCCAACCAGGACGTCACCAGTTCTTAAACCTTTTTGGTAAAGAAGTGACTTCTCAGTTACAACTCCAACTTTAGTTTCAGGAACTTTTTCTCCGCCAGCAAGTAGACCAACGTAAAGGAAGTAAGCAAGAAGAAGGTTCGCAAGTGGACCACCAAAAACGATCCAGAATCTTGCCCATTTCGACTTGTGATTGAAAGCGACTGCTTTTTCTTCATCAGATAATTGCACTTCAGAGAAAGGATCATCGCCAAACATCTTAACGTATCCGCCAAGAGGAATGATTGAGATCGCGTACTCTGTGCCTTTATGAACATATTTAAAGATCTTTGGACCAAAGCCCATTGAGAATACTTCAACTCTCACTCCGAAGAATCTTGCGAAGAAGTAGTGACCTAATTCATGAAAGAAGATCAGAGGACCAAGAAATACGACGAAGATTAAGATTTTTTCCAGCATTTTTTGTCCTTAGCGGAAGTTGGCCATCAGGTAAAAAGCATACAGAGGCGCAACAAACAGGAGACTGTCTACGCGATCGTAAACACCGCCATGTCCCGGTATTAATGAAGAGCTATCTTTGATTTCAAATTGTCTTTTTAACTTAGATTGGAATAGGTCGCCGACCTGAGAACAACAAGCAACGACTGCGAAAAAGATAACTGTGAAAACAGTGACTTTGTCCACAAATGCGTTCCAGTAGATACATGTTAGAAGCACTGAAAAGAACACTCCACCGATCAATCCTTCAATAGTCTTTTTCGGACTGACGGCTTCCCAAAGCTTATGCTTACCAAATTGTTTTCCAGTAAAGTAAGCAGCTGTATCCACCATGAAGTTGAGGATGATCAAACCAATAAACAGGTTGAGCCAATTATCGAAATGAACGATGTAGCTTAATGACATAAGTGGAACAAGAACAAATAGTCCCGCTCCCCACGAAATTGCCTTAAAGATTGAAAGTAATGTTTCCGATTTTTTATAGATCAAAAACAAGTACACCATCATGAACAGATTCAAAATAACACCAGCTGAAATCCAAAAGCTAAATGACGACTGGCTGATTTGATAAAAGTTAAAGAACCAGTAACAAGCAATATAAATAGTCTGAGCAAGGATATAGCGTTTTGAAGTTCTGCTCTGGTCGTAGAAGTTAGTGATGATTTCATCAATAACAAACGGCCCAATAATTCCAATCGCAATCAAACTCGCGTTTTGTCCAAGGTAAAGACAAAGAGCTACAAGTCCAAGAAGTACAAGACCGGAAATAATACGAGTAGTGCTATTCGACATTAGGCATTCACTCCCAGGATATAAGCAGACTTGTTAGTTTCCGCTTTTTCAACTGAGAGTTCTAAAGCTGAAGCTGAAACGTTACCAAAACGTCTTTCACGATTAGAGACGTGTTCAATGATTTTTGTAAATTCATGGGGAGTGAATTCAGGCCATTTTGTCGGAGTGAAATAAAGTTCCGCGTATGCCATCTGCCACAGAAGGAAATTTGAAATCCTCTGCTCTCCACCAGTTCTTATCATGAGATCAACATCACCTGTTTCCGGGCGATACATGAGATCAGTGAGGTCCCCCTCAGTCATAAGACGATCAGGGTGAGCAATCTGGAAAGCGTTTACCGCTCTCATGATTTCAGCACGGCCACCGTAGTTGAAAGCAAACGTTAGCTTTAAGCCAGTCGCGTTTGCCGTCAAAGCTTCCATCTCATTAATGAGTGAAACCGTTTCAATCGGAAGGTTCTGGATATCACCGATAACTTTGAATTTTATGTTGTTTGAAAGAATGCGAGCTTTCTCTTTGATCAAAAACTTTTTAAGGAGTTTGAATAAAGAGGAAACTTCTTCAAGCGGACGTGACCAGTTCTCAGTTGAGAACGCGTACATCGTCAGGGCATTAAGACCGAGGTCATCAGCTGCTTCAACAATATCTGAAACAACGGCAGAACCTCTTACATGTCCCCAAATACGAGGACGGAAGCGCTTCTTGGCCCAACGTCCATTTCCGTCCATAATAATGGCAACATGCTTGATACTCGACATAGATACCTTATACGGTAAGTAATTCTTTCTCTTTAGCCTCTACCACTTTATCAACTTCTTTGATGAAGTTATCAGTGAGCTTCTGGATTTCATCCTGAATCTTTTTAGATTCATCTTCAGAAATCTTCTTATCTTTTTCAGAAGCTTTCACTTTATCATTTTGCTCACGACGTACGTTACGGATCTGAACTTTAGCGTCCTCGCCCATTTTCTTAACGTCTTTTACAAATGCTTTACGCTTATCTTCTGTCAAAGCAGGGAAAGAAATACGAATGAAGTTACCATCGTTACCCGGAGTAAGACCGATGTTAGCTGCAAGAATTGCTTTTTCAATGATAGGAATCTGAGTTTTATCGAAAGGCTGGATCTGAAGAAGACGGGCTTCTGGAGTAGAAATCTGACCCATATTTTTGATTGGAGTCGCAGATCCGTAGTAATCAGCAGTGATACCATCAAGTACCGCAGCAGTTGCACGACCAGTTCTTACTTTAGAAATTTGATTGTGAAGCGACTTGATCGCTTTATTCATTTGTTCATCAAGTATAGGCTTAATTACGTTCATCATAACCTAATCTCCTTAAATCTTTTTTTTAGTAACAGTCGTACCGATGTTTTGACCTTCAACAACTTTAGCAATATTGCCTTCTTCAAACATGTTGAAGACGACGATATCCATGTCGTTATCCATACAAAGAGTAATAGCTGTTGAATCCATAACTTTAAGATCTTTGTTCAGAACTTCGATATACGAAAGAGTATCGAACTTCTTCGCATCTTTGTGCTTCATAGGATCTTTATCGTAGATACCGTCAACTTTCGTTGCTTTCATAATGAGATCAGCATTGATTTCATTTGCACGAAGAGCTGCAGTTGTATCAGTTGTAAAATAAGGGTTACCTGTACCAGCAGCGAAGATCACCACACGCTTTTTCTCAAGGTGGCGAACAGCACGTCTGCGGATATATGGTTCAGCAACTTCCTGCATAGCAATCGCAGAAAGAACTCGTGTGTATACATTTCTTCTCTCAAGCGCATCTTGAAGAGCGAGAGAGTTAATTACAGTGGCCATCATTCCCATATAATCGGAAGTGGCACGATCCATACCTGACGTTGCACCAGCAACACCACGGTGAATATTTCCGCCGCCAACTACGATGGCAATTTCACAACCAGTTTTCTGAAGTGTCGCGATTTCGGTCGCAACCTTATTTAGAATTTCTCCTGAAATACCATTGCCTTGATCACCAGCAAGAGCTTCACCAGAGAGTTTGATCAGAACGCGTTTATATTTCATGATACCCTTTAAATGGAAAAGGGGACTTGTGAAAGTCCCCTTCTCTTAAATGCATGTTTGGGATTAGTTTTGCCCTGAAGTGAGCTTCGCGATTTCTTCTGCGAAGTTCTCAGACTTCTTCTCGATACCTTCACCAAGATTGAACTTAGTGAACTTAGTAACTTTGATTGAAGCACCAGTTGTCTTACCAACTGTCTCAATAAGTTTACCAATTGTCGTATCTGGATCTTTAACGAAAGACTGCTCATAAAGACATACTTCAGATGCAAGCTTGTTAAGTTTACCTTTTACGATGTTCGGGATCATAGCATCTGGCTTACCTTGCTCTTTTAATTGAGCAGCATAAATCTCAGCTTCCTTCGCTTTATAAGTCTCATCGATCTCAGAAGCGTTAAGGAACTTAGGATCAGCAGCAGCAATTTGCATACAAAGGTCTTTTACAAGATCTTTGAAAGCTTCATTGCTGTTAACATCTTTGTCAGATTCAACACGACAAAGAACACCAATCTTACCAGAGTGAACGTATGAACCGATCATACCGTTACCATCAAGCTTCATTACTTCTACACGACGAAGATCGATTTTTTCACCGATTTTGATCGTAAGTTCAGAAACGTTATCTTTGATAGTAAGGCCGTTAGCAATCTTAGCATTAAGAAGTTGCTCAACAGTTGTTAGGTTAGCATCAACAGCTGTGTTAGCAGCAGTAGCAGCGAAAGCCTGGAAAGCGTCGTTTTTAGCAACGAAGTCAGTTTCACAGTTAACTTCTACTAGAGAGCCGATCTTGCCTTTTACAACAGCAGCGATCATACCTTCAGCAGCAACACGAGATTGCTTCTTAGCTGCAGCCGCTAGGCCTTTAGCACGAAGGTAATCTACTGCTTTCTGAAAATCTTGAGTTTCATCAAGAGCTTTTTTACAATCCATCATTCCTGCGCCAGTTTGCTCGCGAAGGTTTTTTACGTCTGTAGCTGTATATGCCATGGTCGAATCCTTTATTTTTTAAAAACTAATCTTATTCTTCGTCAGCATCTTTAAGGTCGATGTCTTTCTCGTACTTAGCAAGAATTTCTTGCTCAAGAGCGTTGTCACGAGAATCATCAGAACCATCATCTTTACGAGCTTTAGATCCGCCTT
The DNA here is from genome assembly GCA_040376635.1 of Halobacteriovoraceae bacterium. Lineage (GTDB taxonomy): Bacteria > Bdellovibrionota > Bacteriovoracia > Bacteriovoracales > Bacteriovoracaceae > Peredibacter. The sequence goes on along the minus strand of JBEIQF010000106.1, from coordinate 920 downwards.
CAACGATTGCGTTAGAGAAGTAGTCTAGGAAAAGAGTGATTGATTTAAGAGCATCGTCGTTACCTGGAACAACATACTCGATACCTGTAGGGTCACAGTTTGTATCTGTAACAGCAACAACAGGAATACCAAGAACGTTAGCTTCTTTAACTGCAATGTGCTCATTGTTTGGATCGATGATGAAGATAGCTCCTGGAAGCTTTCTCATATTCTTGATACCACCAAGGTTCTTCTCAAGTTTTTCAACTTCTTTCTCGATGTTAGATTGCTCTTTCTTCGTAAGAAGTTTGAAATCACCGTTCTCTTTCATTTTTTCTACTTTACGTAGTTTATCGATAGAGAGAGCGATAGTTTTGTAGTTAGTAAGCATTCCGCCCAACCAACGTGAAGTAACGTGGTATGCGCCACACTCTTCTGCTTTCTTCTTAACCATGTCAGAAGCTTGTCTCTTCGTACCAACGAAAAGAACTGATTTACCTTGCTGAGATGTTTTCTTAAGAAACTCGTATGCTTTTTCAGCCATAGGAAGAGTCTGTTGAAGATCGATGATGTAGATACCGTTACGTTCGCCGTAAACGTATTTCTTCATCTTTGGATTCCACTTGTGTGTTTGGTGACCGAAGTGTGCGCCGGCCTCAAGCAATTGCTTGACCTGTAACTTAGAAGACATGAAAACTCCTTGGTAGGTTTTATCGAATCACTTTGTGCCATCAACATGATGGACCAACCAATTAAAGTGATTAGATTTCCCCTTATGGGGATGTAATTATTTGGTCTAGAGTAAATAGCACGTGGGCGTGTTTAGGGCAAGAATTTTAAGAATGAAATCAAGGCTTTGGGCCCCGCTTTTTACGGGGCCGAATCTGCTGGTGGAGGGACTAAAACTTTCCGTGGTTTAGAACCTTGAGCAGGCCCTACCA
>JBEIQF010000476.1:0-2082 GCA_040376635.1 Halobacteriovoraceae bacterium | reverse complement strand
TGTCTTCCGATTGATCTCATGGCAGAGCGTGGACCGGATACGGCCCGTTTCTCATGTATGAAACCAGTTGGTCTTGAACCCGATATTAACGGGAAGTGGCCATACGCTGTCGTTCAGCTCCGTAAGGAAAACCTTCTCGGTTCAGCTTATAACCTTGTTGGTTTTCAGACTCGTCTGACTTACAAAGAGCAAGTGCGTGTATTCCGAATGATTCCAGGTCTGGAAGAGGCAAGCTTCATTCACCTCGGATCATGTCACCGAAACTCATTCCTTAACGCAAGAAAGCTTCTTGATTCAGATCTTAAATCGAAGAAATTCCCGGAAGTTTATTTCGCAGGCCAGATCACTGGTGTTGAAGGCTACACAGAGTCAGCATCAATGGGTCTTTATGTCGCTTTCCAGATTCTTCGCCGAATTAAAGGTGAAGCTCCGATCAGCTTCCCGGTGGAAACTGCTATGGGGGCACTCGTGAACTACATCATGACAATCGAGAAGCCTTGTCCGTCGAATATTAACTTCGGTCTCCTTCCATCGATTGAGTTTACCCGTGAGATGAAAAAAACTGGTGGTAAGAAGCTTAAGAAAGAACTTGTAGCGAAAAGAGCACAAGAAGTTTTCCAAAGCTTTCAGTCTTCGTTAAGATAAGTTCATGGCCGGCATCTTACTCGTCATTTTTGCGTGCTTATTCTGGGGAATGGATACTCTTATCCGTTATCCTCTTGTTGAGCGTGGAATCAATCCCATCACGATCGTTTTTTACGAGCACTGCATTCTGACGTTGATCTTTTCGATGTCACTCATTCCAAACATCAAACGAATCGGTGAACTGAAACTTGCTGATGTGTTCAGCTTCCTCATTATTGGTGGAGTTGGTTCGGCAATCGCGACAGTTGCTTTCACTGAATCATTCCAATACCTCAATCCTTCGCTTGTTATTCTTCTTCAAAAACTTCAGCCGGTGATTGCGATCACTTTGTCTGCCATTGTTCTTAAAGAAGAAATTCAGAAACAGTTCATCATCTGGGCAGCGATTTGCCTTGTTGGTGGATTGCTGGTCAGCGCCCCGGATATCGAGAGATTTTACATCCTCATGGTTACTGATTTTAAAGCTGTCACTTCGGACGTTGCTGTTCGTGGATATGGTCTTGTTGGTGTATCAATTATTGGATGGGGTGCAACGACAGTTTTTGGTAAACGTCTGTCGATGGCAGGATTTGAAACCAAATCCATCATGGCCGGAAGATTCTTAACGGGTCTTGTTGTCCTGATCCCATTTGTTCAATGGAATCGTTCTCTGATTTTACCTAATGGTGAAGATTATTTGCGCATCCTGATTATGGTCATTATTTCAGGCGCGCTTGCGATGTGGCTTTATTATAAAGGGCTTCAGCGCCTGCCAGCAAAGACAACTGCGATCGCTGAAATGTTCTTCCCGTTTTTTGCCATCATCGTGAACTGGATCTTCCTCGGTAAACAGCTTGCTGAAATCCAGTTGATTGGTGGAGCGATTCTTATTTTTGGTTCCCTTGTTATTCAGCTGAAAAAGTACTGATATGAAAACCGCTATTCTTATTGATTCACTACTCTCACGAGATGATTCTATATTCCTCCTGGAACTGGTGCTGAGCCTGTTTCCTGAATCAGAAATCTACACAATTGCTCACAAGCAAGGTGGGATTCTTGGTCCGGTTGAGACTCACGGAATCGTTTCTTCTTTCCTTGCTCACAAAGCTAAAGACATCGAAGTATTCAAGAAGAACTTCTGGATTCTTCCTTCGGCCGTGAAGGGAATTCCTCTTCATCCATCAATTGAAAAAATTGTTGTTTTGAGCCGTGGTTATATTCACGGCATGAATCTGCCTCCGAATGTTGAGAAGTATCTCTACATCCTGGAATGGGGATTTATTGATCAGTCGAAACTGGGAATGATTCAGAAATTGTTTGTTCCTTACGTGAATGACTGGCGTGAAAAAGCTCTCACGAAATATCCTAAGATCGCTGTAAGCTCAGAATTTATGAAAGAAGCACTTCATCTTCCGAATGCGGAAGTGATCGCTCCAACTTACAGAACTGAAGAATATC
>JBEIQF010000305.1:0-4110 GCA_040376635.1 Halobacteriovoraceae bacterium | reverse complement strand
CGAATCAAAATTTCTACAAGAGACTTGGCTTTGACTTCGAAATCACGTTACCTTTTCACGGTTCTTCCATTCTCTTCATGGGTAAGAGTTTGTAGGAGAATAATCTTTGACAGACTTGGTCAACGAATCCTAACCTAACCTGAATAATTACATTGGTAGGTACACGTGAAGAAATTGATGTTTGCATTCATCTTCTTAATCTCAACTTTCGCTTTTGCGGAAGTCACTCCTACAACTCGCTTAAACCAAAGCGTATCTTTTGCTGATGACATGCAGTTTGCAAACCTTGATCTTGCGATCGAGCGCCAACTGGCCTCATTTGCTATTCGTGGCCTTTCTGGGACGATCAAGTTCGGCACTAAAAATTATCCAAAATCAGTTCTTAAAGACTCTCTGATTCTTTTGAAGCAGCTTGCTGACAGCGCTAAAGAGTGTGCTCTTTCAAATCCTGAAAACGTTTGTATGGATCAGTTCAATAAGAGCTTGAATGAGAAGTTTGCGATTTATGTACCGGTTCCTGGAAAGAAAGAACCTGGTTACAGAAAGAAGACAACAACTCAGTTCACATCATACTATTCACCTGATCTTCATGGATCACGTGTTCGCACAGATGTTTACAAAAACGCTATCTACAGAAAGCCTGAAGCTCCTCATGACAACTACACACGCGTGCAGATTGATTACAAAGGTGCGCTTGATGGTAAGGGATATGAGATTTTCTACGTTAAGGAATCTCGCTACGACATCTACCTTCTTCACGTTCAGGGCGGCGGTCGCATCCACGTTGAAAACGCGGATGGTACGATTGAGACGAAATACCTTTCATACGATGGGAAGAACGCTCAGCCGTTCCAGATGATTTACAAATATATGATGGCGCAGGGATACCTCACTCCAGGAAACGCAGGCATTCCGGGCCAGAGACAATACCTTGAGCAAAATCCTCATAAAGAAGAAGAGATCTTCGGATCATGTCCTTCTTATGTTTATTTCAAAGAATCGACTGAAGAGCCTGTAGGGCTTGATAATATTCCACTCACTGAAGGTCGTTCACTGGCGATTGATTCACGCATCTATAAAACGATGGGAATGATCAATTTTGTGAAAACAATTAAAGCTTCTCACGTTGATGAAAATGGAAAAGTCGTGAAAGTTCCTTTCTCTCGCTTCTTCATCTCTCAGGATACTGGTGGGGCGATTCGTGGGAACGCGCGATGTGACCTGTACTTCGGTTACGGTCCGCTTGCTGAGCTGACTGCTTACAATATGAATGAGCAGGGTGAGCAGTACTTTTTAATCAAAAAATGAAATTTCTCTTCTTAGCTCTGCTGTCGCTGTCTGCGTTTGGACAAGAGGTAACTCCGACTGAACGAGTTTACGCTTCGATGAGCTTTGAAGATGATCTTGATTTCCAACACCTTCCCAAGGCCATTGACCGTCAGCTTGAAAACTTCGCGAAACGAGGTTTAAAGGGCACCATCCGCTTTGGTACCAAGGATTACAACAAAACCGTTTTAAAAGAATCTCTGGAGCTCTTAAAGAGTCTCGCCGCTGAAGCTGTAGAGTGTCTGAACGTTTCTCAGAGAAGCGTTTGTGAGAGTGCTTTCTCAGCTGCGGTTAATGAGAAATTTGCGATCTACCGTCCTTTGCCGAAAGAAGGCGAGCGCGGTTATAAAGAGAAGAAAACGTATTTCACTTCTTATTACACGCCGGACTTTCGTGGTTCGTATGAAAAGACTTTCGAATACAAGAATCCCATTTTTGCTCTTCCAAAGAATGAAACAGATCGTAAGCTCTCACGTGTAGAGATTGATCTTGATCGAAAGCTTGATAATAAGAATCTAGAGATCATGTACGTGAAAGAGACATTGTTTGATATCTACTTCATGCATATCCAGGGTGGAGGAAGAGTTGTGTTGCCGGATGGCTCGACGACTTATCTGAGCTACGCTGGAAAAAACGGAATGAAGTTTGAATTCGTTTCAAAGTACCTGATTGAATCAGGACTGATGGAGCGTGGGAAAACAAATTACTTCACTCAAAGAGCTTTTCTTGAAGAGCATCCTGAACATCAGCGTGCTACTTACGGGAGTGCGCCGTTCTTTATCTATTTCACTGAGACAAGTGTTGAGCCTCATGGGCTTGATGAAATCTCTCTTACGGAAGGTAGAAGCCTTGCGTGGGATAATACGATTTACAAATCATTGGGTGTGATCAACTTCATTAAGACTGTGAAAACGGTTCGTGGTGAAGAATCAAAACAACCTTTCGGAAGATTCTTCCTGGCGCAGGACACTGGGTCGGCCATCAGAGGAAACGCGAGAGCGGATCTTTATTGGGGTTACGGAGAGGAATCTCTCTTTGTTGCTTCAAAACTTCTTGAACTTGGTGAGCAGTACTTCTTAATTAAAAAACAATAATCATCTCAGATCGGTGTTGATCGGTTCTTCGGTCTTTTTATCCTGAAAACTCTTTAGAGTTTTCATTCTATTTTCATAAAACTCTTTTCTGAGATCTGCGTGGTGTTTCACGATTTTGTCGTAAGCTTCTTTATCTTTTCCGTAACGGTCGTGGTTTTGAACAAACTCTTTTACTTCTTCATTTAATTGGAATTCTAGTTTTGATCTTCGGTAATCGAAGTCTTCGTTGAGCTTCTGGATATTGGAATACTTCGAGAGGTCCTGAGGCTTGTATTCGTCTGAGAGTGCCTCTTGTGTTTCATCGCCTGATTCAGTGGTTGCCTCAACAGTCGGTTCACCTTTGCCTTTGATTTTTCCACTGCCGGATTTTCCGTTTTTGTCAGTCAGGAGAAGAACAAAAGCAGCAATAAGAACGATGAAAACGGCCAGGTTTCTCACAGTGATTCCTTATCGAAGTTCTGAGTCATATTGATAAAATTCGCGTCTCAGTTGTTTTAAGGTCTGACGATTTTTTTCATTGGCCTCAAATTTCGCCTTAGCTTGGTGATCAAGAAGCTCATCCCACTTTTTTTTATCTTTTCCACGATGATCATGAAACTTTTTGAATTCTTCGCGTTCAGCTTCCTGATGCCAGAACATTTTGTCTGCTTTATAGAAGATGTCATCTTGCATCTTACGTGGATCGGTGAAGTGCTCTATTTTAGTTAAGAACTCTTCGGGAAGTTTTCCGTCGTAATAACTCTTAAAGTTTCCTTCCTCATCATAGAATGACTTGGTATTCAGTCCCGCGGGTGGAATACCTTTTTGCGGCCTGGAATATTTTTTGCCAGTTAAGGACTCTACTATGTTCGCAAATGATTGATTGAGTTCTGAGGCTTCAGTGCCTTTCGCCCCAGAGTTTGATGAACTGCTTGTAGAAGTTTTTCCATCGCCGGAGAAGACATTTTTTAATTTTCGTTCATAGAGAACAACTGCGAAGATCAGAACAAAAAACGAAATGATAACGATGTCTTTTTTATTCAAGCAGGATTTTCCGAATCAAAAAATTCAACTTCGAGTGACGGCTTGTCAGCTTTTACTTTATTCATGAGAGCGATGATGCCCGGACGCTCAGTCGCGTGATGTCCGCCTGCGAAGTAATGAATGCCGGCTTCGATAGAATCGTGCCAGTTGTACTCAGAGATCTCTCCTGTGAGATAAGCATCGAGTCCTTCTTTCATGGCCTCAGGCCACTCATTGTTGGCGCCACCAGTGATGATGCCCATTTTCGAGATCATCTTATTTTCATCAGGAGTTGCAAGGATCACTTGATGACGGAGAGTCTTTTCAAGTTTAGCTTTGAGATCTTTTGCGGAAACGGGAGTAGAGAATTCACCTTTAGCACCCATCGGTTGGCGCTTGTAGAGGGCGAACGGGGCAGTGCTAGTGAGACCGATCTCTTTGGCCAGGGCCGCAGCATTTCCGACTTCAGCGTGAGCATCAAGAGGTAAGTGGTAAGCGAAGAGGTTCAGGTCGTTTTTCACGCAAAGTTTTACGCGCTCCCCCCAACCGCCGGTGATGGTTCTTGCACCTTGGTGTTTCCAGAAAATTCCATGATGCACAATAAGGGCATCGGCCTTCCAGTTAATCGCTTTTTGCAAGGAATCTTGAGTAGCAGAGACTGCAAACGCAACCCGTTTAAGTGAGCTTT
>JBEIQF010000462.1:0-2239 GCA_040376635.1 Halobacteriovoraceae bacterium | reverse complement strand
TATTTGGCCGCATTCGTAAGAAGGTTTGTCACGACCTGCTCCAGACGGTAACGATCCCAATCCCCTTCAATGGTTCTTGTTTTCATGAACGTCACCTGGCACTTCGCCTGTTCTAGAATAGGCTTAAATCGCGCCAGCACATCACTCACAAGTGAAGAAAGCTCACAGTGCTCTTTCTGAATAATGAGTTTACCTGCGTTCACTCTCGACGTATCAAGCATGTCATCAACAAGCCGATTAATACGCTCAATACTCTTACCGTTCTTCACCAGCATCGAAAGAATTTTTTCATTATCAATTTTATCCTGCTGGATAGCACGGATAAGAAGATCATTCTGGAGCTTGATGGATGTAAGAGGAGTTTTTAATTCATGAGAGGCCACTGAAAAGAACTCATCACGTGCAGCAACTGAGGCCTGAAGAGTTTCATTCTGGAAAGTTTTCTTAGAGAGAGCACGCTCAACGTTTGATCCTGATAGCGCAATTCCAAGAATCACAATAGTCCCAACGATCACGGCAGCTGCAAGCCCGTCAGTCGCCAGAAGATCAGATTGATTGATCGTAAGACCTAATTCAGTCGGCATGAGATGCATCGCTGCCATCCCGGTGTAGTGCATACCTGCGATCGCAAAGCCCATAAGCACTCCGCCTAATCCGCGATAGATGAAACCCTTGAGAGTTAGATCATCACGAAGTTTGAAGGCAATAAGAAGGGCCACATATGAAGCCGTGAATGCGATTACGATTGATAGAAAAACGTAGCGCCAGTCCCACATGATGTCTGCGGCCATTCGCATCGACCAGATACCGATGTAGTGCATGCCTGCAATCGCCGCACCCATCGTTAAACTTCCCGCAGTATATGTTGAAACGGTCGGCTGACGTGAACTCACGAGATAAAGTGCCAACGCTGAAGCGATAACAGCAACGACAATCGAGAGAAACATCAGGGGAACATCATAATAAATATCAAGTCCCTTCACCTGAAACGCGAGCATGCCAATAAAGTGCATACTCCAGATCCCAATTCCCATGGCAAGTGATCCGCCAGAAAGCCATAGCCACTTAAGTTTGCCTTTTGCTGTTGATACAGAATTGGTGAGATCGAGAGCTGTGTACGATGCAAAAATCGCTATCAAAATGGATAGAAAAATCAGGGCCGGATTATGATGATGGTGCATGTGTTCCACGCCGACATCATATTGAATTTTTATGATTTTAAAAGAAAACTAGTATCAAGAAAAATTTAATTTAGTAGTGCGGCGGTTTGTCGTCTGCCAGTGTGCGCGAAGGCGCTACACCATTCTCAGAGTTAAGGTTGCGTTTGAGATCGAGAATATCTTTCTGTAAACGCTCAATGGTCTTCTGCTGCTCCACAACGATCTGGTTCAGTTGGTTCAGGAACTCGTCCTGATGGGCAAATCTGATTTCTAAATTGATGATTCTTTCTTCGTTCATGGCGGTCACTCTACCTAGCTTTTTGCTGAATTCATAGTCCCTGGAAGTCTTAACCTAAGATTTCTCAATCCGTCTGTCTATTTTTTAGACACCCTACCCGATAGAAAGAACACGACCTCTCGTTAAAATCCCCGGACTCTATAGAATCAGGCCAAGTTTATTTAATTCATCCCAGGAGTATTACGTGAAAAAGCTTTTCCCGATTCTAGCCGTTGGCTTCCTTGTTGTATCTTGCGACGCCATCAAAGGTAACCTACGTGTTAACGAAGAACTAACACTTAAAGCGAAAAAGACAGGCCTGTTCTCTAGCGGAACAAGAGAAATCAAAGTACCAGTTGCTGTCTACGAAGCAAAACTCAACCCTACATCTAAAACAAACATCAACCTGGAAATCGAAGTTGGTGGCAAAGATCAGAAGATCCCATTCAAAATGCCTGAAGGAACAACGATTCCTGAAGTTGAAGGTCGCGTAGATATTCTTGGTGGTGACTCTGGCCAGCCATACGACTTGCAAGCTAACGTTCGCACAGACGTTTCAAGATCAAACTTCGATCAATCTGAATCATGTGTTTCTCACTACCGTCCTGAACAGCGTTGTATTACAACTCCAGCTTCAAGATCATGTCGCCTGATTCCTGCTCACGAAGTATGCCAAGATATTCGCGTTCGTCCGGACCGTGACCGTGATGGCCGTCCTGATCGTGGTACAGTTGAAGTTCGTCGCGAGTGCCGTGTAGTTCCAGCTCGTGAAGAATGTATCATCCGTCCTTCAACGACTAAC
>JBEIQF010000293.1:0-4323 GCA_040376635.1 Halobacteriovoraceae bacterium | reverse complement strand
TTTGAGTGGATGCTTCTCGTTCCCATGTTTCTGTATTTCTTTTTCATGGAGAGTCAGAAATTCAGCAGAAGATTTCTGGAGGCAGTTCCTAATTCCATCTTCGAAAAAAGCTACGTGCTCTTTTCTCAATTTAATACGAAGTTCGGTGAATACATTATTGCTAAATTCATTGAGGCAACGATTCTGGGTACGATTGTCACCCTTGGATTGTTCTTGATTGGATTCCCGTATCCCTTCATCCTTGGATTTGTTGCAGGTGTGACGAATATCCTGCCTTACATTGGCCCTGTGATTGGATTCATTCCAGCGTTTTTTATTGCTCTTCTTTCAAAAGACCCAAATGTTTCTATGCTAGCTATGGTCATTGTCTTTACGGTCGCCAACCTGATCGACATGATTCTCGTTTTCCCGCTTCTTGTTTCGAAAATTGTTAACCTTCATCCGATTGTGGTAGTAGTTAGTATTATCATCGGTTCTCAACTGGCAGGAATTGTCGGAATGATTGTGATCATTCCGTTTATTGCCTTCTTTAAGCTATTGTTTAAGGAAATTTATAAGGATTTATCGGTCAACATATGATGAAAATTGCTCTGATCTCTCTTATTTTAGTTTTCCTCGCTGCCTGCTCATCGGATAAGCCTAAGGGTAAGACTGAAGCTGAAATCCTGTTTAAAGAAGCCCAGGAGCTCATGGAAGCGGATAGATTTATCCTTGCGACTGAGAAGCTTAATCTCATTAAAACTCAGCATCCTTATTCGTTTTATGCGACACCGGCAGAACTTCTTCAGGCCGACATCCTTTTCCTTCAGGAAAATTACATTGAGTCCGCAGCTGCTTATCTTCTTTTCCGTGACTTCCACCCACGTCACGAGAAAATTCCTTACGTCGTTTTTAAAATTGCAGAATCTTACTATAAACAAATTCCCGATACGATCGATCGAGACCTTGAACCAGCTCTTGAATCTTTGAAGTATTACGACGAAATCATCCAGAAGTACGCTGACACAAGCTACAAGAAAGATGCTGAAAAACGCATTTCGAAAGCTAAGAAGATGCTTCGTGAAAAAGATCTCTATATCGCGGACTTTTATTTCAAGACTAAAGAGTATTCAGCGGCAAGATACTGGTATCTCGATATCCTTGATAACCATCAGGACGATAAGACGAGAAGCCACGCTATGCTGAGAACGATTCTTGCGACGAATGAGCTAAAAGAATGGCAACCCTGTCTTGATTACGTAGAAAAGTTTTACCAATCAGTTGATAAACAGGCCCAGAAAGAAATAAAATTGGTTAAAGATAACTGCCAGAAAAAACTTTAAGATTGGAGCCTCATTTTGGAAAACGTGAAACTTAGCGATCTTCTGAAAAAAGCCAAAGAAGCCTTCCAGAAAAACGATCTTAAAACAGCGAGCTTGTTCCTTAACGAAATCATTGAACAAAATCCTAATGCGACTGAGGCCTTTTTCTACCTTGCGAACGTCTTCCATGTTCGTGGAGAACTAGGTAAGGCCATTAAAGGGTTCCAGCGCGTGCTGGAGCTTGATCCTCATCACACTGATGCAGCGATCTCACTTTCTGTTATATACAACGATATCGGAAAATATGAAGAAGCTAAGGCGATCTTCGAGAAAGCTAACAACCAGGTTAAAAACACTCAGAGCTCTGGTGTGACTGATCCTCATCTGAACAAGAAATTCTCGCTTAAGCATTACGAGATCGCTGAGATGTACGCATCTTACGGTCGTTGTGATGAAGCACTTTTTGAATACAACAAAGCTGCGACTCTTGATCCTGATAATCTTGAGATCAGAATTAAAATCGCTAAGACGTACACGAAGAAAGGTTTCACTTCAAAAGCATTTGATGAGTTGAAGCGCCTGAAGAATGAGCATCCGGGTTACATGCCAGCAAGAATTGCGATGGGCCTTCTCTATTACGGTAACGGTAACATTATTGAAGCTCAGGCCGAGTGGCAGAACGTTCTTTCTCGTGAACCAAGTCATCCAGAAGCTACGATGTACGTGCAACTTTCACGTACTGCTTCTGAAACGACCGTCTCTCTCTAATTTCAACTGACATTTTTAAGCAAAAAAAAGCCCTCTTACGAGGGCTTTTTTATTTTAGTACTTTTTGTGAGCTATTACTGAGCTTCTAGAGTGCGTGTTGTTGAAGAGTTTGTATTCTTCAATTCACCTGCTTCAAGAGCGATGCTTGGCTCGAACGTAGTTCTGCGAGCGTCGTCAGAAGAGAAGTTTACGATGTAAACTTTAAGCTCTTTATACATCTCATGCTTAACTGAAAGCTTAGAATCCTGAAGCACGATCTGTTTACCAACTTTCTTATTAGAGTTGATAACAACTGGTGCTTTAAGGTTTGCTGACATCTCTGTAACGTTCGCAGGGATCGTTAAGATTGCATAAAGCTTAGCAGTCTGGAGTGACTCGAGGTCGAGACCGTTCAGATCAGCTGGTAGAAGTTTTGCGATGTAATCTGGTTTGAAAATTTTAGGTTCGATGATTGGGAATGCTACCTTCTCATCTTCAGTTGATTGGAGCCAAAGGATGAGCGTGCTATCACCTGGATCAACAACGAAGTACTTCTTTAAATTTTCAAAACCTAGCAGACCTTCGGAAAAGGTTACGATGTCATTCGGGTTAACTTCAAGTTCCCCAAATCGAGTGGTTTTGATTTTCACGGATAGCCTCCAAAATGAAATGGTAAGGTATTCTTACCATAGCACTATGATGGTATCAGTCAAACGAATAAATGATCAAGGAGGAAAATTATTTCTTCTTGAGCTCTTCGCCGAGACGCGCAATGTCTGACATATTTGCCTGAACGGCTTCTGTATTTTGATCCTGAATGGCCTGATAGACCTCTTCGCGATGGATCTTCGTTTCTTTCGGGGCTTTGATCCCTAGGCGAACTTGCTTGCCCTTAATTTGCACAACGACAATTTTAATATTGTCATCGATGGCAATGCTCTCTCCTAGCTTCCGTGTCAGAACCAGCATGGTTGATCCTTGTCTTTCGTGTCAAGAATTTGACTAACTCAATAAAGTTTTGTTGTGCGAGATTTATTACAGTTTGGGGGGGAAATGCAAGATAATTTCAATAAAAAGTTAAGAAATTGTAAGAATTTCTTAGCGCAGGAAGTCCATAAGGCTCGTGTTCATAAGATTTGAACTGGCCTTATAGGTAGCCTTAAGAACGTTTTGTTCTTTTTGCAGGTCAGTGAAGAGTTCTGCGACATCAGCGTCTTCGATCTTACTCTTGTGCGCCTCGTTCAACAGTTTAGTCTTTTCAATATTTGTTTCAGCGTTTGAAATCGTATTCGTTAGTGCACCAATTTCCGTTCTATAACGAACAACGCGGTCTACTGAATCATCAAGACGCTCCAGAAGTCCCTGGATGACCTGTGGGTTGTCAGTCAACATAGCGTTCTCTAGCGCACGAAGCTCATCAAAGATGCTCACAGGCACTTCTTCGGCTTCTGTAGATGCTGGCTTTCTCATCACATCGATATGAGCATTTAAATCCACGCCTGGTGGTTTAAGATCTACGTCTGATTTCTCAAGTGGCTTCTTTGCTTTTGAATAGAAGAGTTCCTGACCATTGATGTTCACCGGAAGATAAACATCTTTATTGATCTCGATATTAATTTTGTTTGTATCGCCAAAATATTTTCCATCTTGGTCGAATGGGCGAGTCAGAACTTTCTGTCCTGCGAATAAATAACGGTTACCCATACGCTTATTCGAAAGGCTCAGCATTTGCTGACGGATCTGGTGAATTTCTTTTGAAACGCCTTCACGGATTTCCGGAGAGTAGATGGAAGAAGCTTGTCCGATCGCAAGTTCTTTTGCTTTCGAAAGAAGTTCAGTCATCTCGTCCAGGATATTTTCAGTATATGAAAGCTGAGTCTGCGCGAAGTTTAAATTACGCGTGTACTGAGTAGCATCGATATTCTGCGAGCGGATAGCAAGAAGCTCTACGTTCCCAATAGGATCGTCAGAAGGTTTCGAAACGCGCTTAAGCGTCGAGCCCTTTAACTGAAGGTCCTCAACCTTGCCCTTAGTTTTACCTACGGCGTAGTTGATCGAGTGGACCGAAGAATTTTCCGATACTCTACTCATTCATTATCCCATTAGTCCCAGGACTGCTTTAAACATTTCGTCCGAAGCTCTGATCACTTTGGCAGAGGCTTCATATGCATTCTGGTAGCGAACCATGTTCGCAGCTTCTTCATCGAGTGAAACGCCCGCTAATCGCTCTTTAAACGATTTTGCCTGGGCAAGGATACCGTGAGACTGCTCTTCA
>JBEIQF010000289.1:0-4417 GCA_040376635.1 Halobacteriovoraceae bacterium | reverse complement strand
TCTGATCATCGCGCCGTTGGAATTGAAAGACGAATCAAAGTTGCTACAAAATTCACATACGGTGAAGAATTGAAATTCTATACTCCTGAAGCTGAAGCAGCAGGAGCGAAGAACTTCGTTTCAAAACTTCCTGTGACTGGAACCATTCACCAGGAATTCCGTCATAAGAATTACGAATATGTAGTGGAACTTGATTTTAAAGGTAATGTCGTTGGTGGTGAGTGGCTCACTGAAACAAGACCTGATTTTATGTGGATGATCACAAGAGACAAGAAGTTCAATAATTCGCCATATCCTCTGGCAGGATTGAATGCTATTTACAGACCAGTAAGAAGATAAGTTCAAGGGCCTCGTAAGAGGCCCTTTTTTTTTTTGCCTCATTCAGACGTTCTGTCTGGCCTTTAAAACCATTTAATAGTCTCGACGTCACAACTATTGATCCATTCTCGGAAATTGATTTAAAACGATTTATATGAATATTGTGGATAAAAAAATACCCTGATGGAGAAGTTATTCTCTATCAGGGTACCGTTGATTACTAAAGAAGAGTATTAACGACGTTTAAGAATCCCGCATGCGATAGGGATAGAAGAAGTTGCAGGCAGAGCGTTTCTTGATGCCACCGTAGGCGGCATACGTGTCGCAGAACCTACACCGTGGATGAGGACAACTCGTCCACCAAGGTTCAAATTCTGATTAACGCGTGCACGAACATCACTTTCAAGTTTTGAAAGGGAAGCTTGTTCGTTGTAAGTAAAACCGCCACCAGTTGGGTAGATGTTTGAGCCTTCGTCGGCCGAGTTAATGTCAGCGTCCAGTGGAACAAGGACATTACCTACAACTCTGTAGCTTTCTTCGATATCAACTAGTCCATCGCCATTTCTATCGTCAGAAATGTCAGGGCAACGTGTTCCAGTATGGATACTCTGCATGTGTGACACTCTTTGGTCATCATCAAGATACGTCTTCACCGAAACGTTATCACCCGAAATCATTATTTCGGCCTTTCCTGTTGGGAGAAAGCCAGAAAGTGAATTGTTGTATGGGCGAAGAATCGCCATGTAAGAACCTTCAGCAGTCTGTTCCTGGATCGCAGGATTTCGACCAGCTCCACCGCTGCCGCCGCCAGAGTCTTTACCGCATGAAGTGAGTACTGAAAGAGTTGCTAGAATCAATATAGGTTTCATCATTTTTTTCATCGTGATCTCTCTTTAAAGTTGGAATGCATAACCTCTGGCAGCTCGGATTTCCGAATCAGAAGTTGTTGTCTTATATCTACCGCTTGTTTCCTGGTCGTGAATTTCACCCGGAATTTTGTAATGCATACTCTCAAAGATGAGGTAGCAGTTCTCCGTCTGAGGATTCACGTCATATTCAGAAAACTTAGTTGTCACTTTGCATGAGCGTTTCGTGTAAACGAACTGATCAGTCCATTCCTTCACAGTCATTGGACGATCCGTGTAGCGGTAATCCATCACTAGTTCTTTTATCGTTCCACGATCATTAACTGTGTACATCGGAGCAACGTGGAACCACCACTTGAAACGAACTGAGTTGATGTATGAAGCCGTGAAGAAAACAAATGCTTTCTTGGACTTCGTACCGTTAAGTTTGAATTCATCGTGTGCCCAGACGTGAGCGCGATCCGTACATTCTGAAATTCTCTTCCAGTTTGAATTCGAACGATTGAAGATGTTCCATGCTTCATCCATTCCTTGAATGACTGTGGGCTCAAAAACAGGTGGAGTGGTTGGCGCCGGATCTTCAAGTAACTTCATATCGGGCGGTGTGATATCAGATTTTTTCTCAAGACTGATTAAAGATGATTTTTCATCGATCTCAACTTTTACAAGTTGCTTTGGTGAAAGATCGACTGCCTTTGAATCGAGGAAGGCAACACGACCATTTTCAAATTTGATCATTCCATCTTCTACAGAATGAATGCGGCCAGTGAAAGTTTCCGCCTGAATTCCGGCCGAGGCCAGGACCGCAGTTAGGAGTAAATACTGTTTCATCGAACCCTCCGGTTGTTCATAATTCGCGGAGTGAGGTTTATCCCAGTGCTAAAAAGTTGACCATAATCGGAGGCGTATCTTTACTTCAAATTAAGCTTCTAACTTGCTGCATTCCTTAACTTGCAAGGCTCCAAGTGACGCAATTACAAGAGAGGTTAAAAACATCTTATTTGACTAAAGTTGTTAAGTATTTCCTCCGATAGGGAGATCGGAGAAAAATATGAAACCAATCCTCTATCTGTCACTTCTGGTGGTTGCTGCCTGTGGTGTGAAACACACCTCAGTTGATTACGGCAAAACAACTTCTGCCAATCTCATCTCCGAAAAAGGTGAGCCTATTTCTAAGACTGAGGTACCTGTGAAAAACACAGAGATCTATCAGTACAAAGACAATGAAAAATATCAGGTCAAAGATGATGTTGTGACTCACGGATTTAAAGATCCGAAAGGGGATGAGAAGACTCTCATTTTCTGGAAACATAAATTTAAAGACTGCGATACCGTCACAAGAAAAATTTCGGAACAAAACGGACACGTTCTTCCTGAGTTTGAATTCAAATGTAATTCCCAGGGGCTTACAGTTATCTACACTGAAGGCAGCGAATTCGTTTCAAGGGTGATTGAACATGCAAAAAACTAATTCAATCCTCCTGCTGCTCTTAATTGCAGCGGCCGGATGCACTCAAAAGAAATCAGAAACGCTTATCACTCGTTGGGAGAAAAACGTTACTGTAGAAACGGCTGTTGAACGGGCCCTTGCAAGTGCTCCTCAGGGTCAGTGTCTTCGAGATGTATTCACAGTGGATACTCTTAAGGCAGAAGTTAAAGAGCTTGAAAGAAAATTCCAGAGTGCTCCGAAAGTATCTGGAACCTGGAAACATCTTGATCTCTCAAAACTTCCTGTCCCTCAGGCAAACTTCCTAAAGACATATGGCCTTCAACTTGGTGACTTGAAAGATCCGGAGAGTATCGATTACTCTTCTTGTTCTGATGTCCCTTGTATCTATAACAAGATTTATAAAAAAGACGATGCTGTCTTCGGTTATGTTCACTACCTGTGGTATCTCAGATTTAATCACATGCTTTCTGCAGATAACTTGTCGCCATCGCAATCATCCAAAATTGCCGGTGAATACAATGGCAAGATTCACGCATTAGAAAAATACTTATGGAGTGATTCTGAAATCTACGCATTCTGGCGCCTTTCAAGAATGCTAAAAACTCCTCATACAACACTCAGTTACTTAAAAGAGATCCAGCGTATTCCGAAAGGAGAGGGCTTCGAAGGTAAGGATATGGCAGGCGCTTGTGGTCTTGCTTATTCTCAAGGCTGGATTCTTTTGAATGATGGATGTCTCTGGACGAATCATACGAAGGATTCAGGTTACTTCTATCAGGCCGTTACTCATGAAATCAATCACCAACTCGACTTTCAGCAGGGACGTGGGAGCAGGGAATTCTATCGCTCACACAAGCAAGACTATCTTGATCTCACAGGATTCTTCCTCACTGAATACGTGGATGAAAAAGGTGTCACAAGATCAAAATGGAACCTGAAACCCGGATCAAAACTTCCTACAGGATATGGTGGTACTGCACCTCAGGAAAACTTCGCAGAAGCTCTAGCGATTTTCAGGCATGATGGTGACCTTACTAAGAAAAACGTAACGAGTGATCATTACGCTTTCGTTTCTAAAAACTATTATCAGGATCGTTTCTTCGAAAAAGAATCCCTGATCAAAATGTGGATTCAGGATTATTCATCAGAAACAGGTAAATCCATTTTCAAGTCAGTTGTTGATTGCAGTAAAGAATCTGCTTCTCCTAAATCGACTTACTTCAAGGCCTCGGACTTCAGCAGTCCAGTCCTTCCGGGCATGCTTAACTGTTTTGGTAACGATGCTGTTGAGCTGAGTAAAAATCTTAAAGTTCAGCTTTCTCTGGAGCAGCCTGAAGGTTGTACAGTGATGACGGATGCAACTGCCGTTACGAAGTGGGACATCCATATTAAGGAACATCTCCGACTTTCGTACGATAAGTATTTGTCTGAACTACAGAAAGATAAAGAATATCTGGCACGCATTCAGCAATACTATGCCCAGCTTGCGGATAAAACTATTGCCCGCAATTCCTATATCAATTGTTTTAACGAAGCTTCTGAAGAGAGTTGTTTTGATGATGAGATCGCAAAAGCTGCTTATGAAAAAGCCCAGCTTTTGAGATTGCCTCCTGAACAAACTCAGGAAATGGCAGACATGTACGTGTCTTACCATTCATTCCAGTCAATTGAGTCAGAAACAAAACAGCTTTATCAGTCGTTTGTTTCTGCCAATATGGAACTCATCAGAAAGGAAGCTGATGAAACGTGGGATAGCTGTTTAGGTCTTCCGCATAATGATGAT
>JBEIQF010000125.1:0-9046 GCA_040376635.1 Halobacteriovoraceae bacterium | reverse complement strand
AACGACATTAACTTAACAAGAGAATTCAAAATGAGTTTGGATTACCAGAAACTGAAACAGAAAAATGGAGATGAAGGATCCTTTTGGACATCATACTCCGACTTGTTCATGGTGCTCTCTGTAGTGTTCCTTCTCTTGTACGTTGTGGGTTCACTCCGTACAGGTACTTCAAGTGTTCAAAGCATGATTGAACATCAGAAGCTTAAAGCTGAAGCGCAGGATTATAAAAAACAAATCCAGGCCTACAATGCTTTGAAGGATGATTACCTTGAGAAAGAGGCTTCAGAGGATGAAGCTAAGATGTACGAAGAGCTGATGAGTAAACTCTCATTGCTTCAGGATGAAGCGAAGGAAGAGAAGAAGCAGCTTGAAGCTCAGGCACAGGAAAATGATGCCAAGGCCAGAGCTCTTAATCAGTATCAACAGATGGTACGAAATATTGTGAATACAAACCTTCTATCGAACAAGAAGATCAAGATTCGTAATGAGATGATTGATAAGAAAAACGAGTCTATCAAGGAGATGGATACAACGATCCAGGCGCAGACTCAGGACATCAATCAGAAAGCTCAGACGATTGCTCAGAACAGAAAGCAAATCGAGCAGCAAGAGCGTGAGATCTACGAGAAACAACAAGTTCTCGATCAGAAGAAACAACAAGTCGCTCAGCTAGAGTCTCAGGTTAATGAGAAAGCTCAGGTCATTGCTCAGAACCAATCTAAGATTAATGCCCTTAATTCAGATTTAAGTAAGAAGATCTCTGAACTTCAGAAAACATCTGAATCTGCGAACACTTCAAAAGCAGAGTTGAATAGAAAAATTGCGATCATGAAGCTGCAGAACGCTCAAAAGATCGGCGAACTACAGAATCAGACAAAGACTATGCAAAAGTCGGTTGAAGAAATTAACCGTGAACTTGCAAATGCTGAAGGTCAGCTCAACGATGCTAAAGGCAAAATCGCCCAACAGGAAGCTTTGAAACAAAAGCTAGAAGCAGATATGCAAGCCGCTGGTGCTGCTCACGCAGCAAAAATGGCTGAAATGCGTAAGAACTTCGATGACAAGATGAATGCAGAACGTGCAGCTCTTGAAAAGCAACTTGAAGGTGAGAAAGCTTCAGCTGCTGAGAAGATGAAAGCGCTTGGGGAATTCAAAGACAAGATGGCAAAAGAGAAAGCTGGTCTTGATAAGCAACTTGCTTCACTTAAAGACGAAGTTGGCAAAGCCAAAGGCGAAGCTGATCAGTTGAAAGGCGCACTTGCAAACGCTCAGAAAGAACACGGCAAATACCTGGCCGCTATTGGACAACTTGAAAAAGATAAAGCTGGTCTCTCAGGTGACCTTCAACGTGCCAAAGAAATTCTTGATGCTAAGAAAAAACTTGCTGCCAAGATTGCAAACAACTTAGCTAAAAACGGAATCAAGGCGGGAGTTGACGGTAAAACTGGTGACGTAACAATTCAGTTTGGTGACGAATACTTCGATACAGGTAAAGCCGATCTTAAACCAAATATGAAGCAAGTCCTTCAGAAATTCGTGCCAACATACTCGAAGTCACTTCTTGAAGATGAAAAAGTGGCAAAAGAGATCTCTTCTGTAGAGATCGTAGGTTTCTCTTCGCCAACATATAAAGGCCGTTACGTTGACCCTCAGTCTCTCGATGATAAAGACAGAGCGGCTGTCGCTTATAACCTGGATCTTTCTTATAACCGTGCGAAGTCGATCTTTAATTATATGTTCGATAAGAACGCCATGACTTACCAGCACCAGAAAGACATGCTTCCACTTGTGAAAGTAACAGGTCGAAGCTTCCTTGCTGAAGAGGTCAAAGGTCGTGACATCGCTTCTGCATTAGACACAAAAGAATATTGTAAGAAATACAACTGTGAGAAGTCTCAGAAAGTTATCATTCGTTTTAACTTGAAGGATTAATTTAAACTCGAAGGCGGTACGTATGTTTAGTCAGGATTTAGTTCAAAGTTTAGTCGATGGAGTGGTGATCTTTGCCACGGATCTTTTGATGCCGGCAATGGCACTGTTCTTTGTTCTCGCCATGACTCTGCGTTTTCTTGTGTATTACACAGTCAGACGTGAAGATTGGTTTTCCAAAGAATTCTCCAAGCGTGTGAAGAAGTTCCAGGACCAAAGACAACCAACATCAGATCAATCATTCTATGTTGTTTGTAAGAGACTTCTTGAGATCACTTATTACGAAGTTTTTGAAATTCGCTCGATCATGAAAAGAAGAAACCCTGATGCGATCATGACTTTGACTGACAGGATTTTTCTGGTTCAGCAAGGTTCTGCTCGTATGGTTTATGATATTCAGAAACAGACGAAATATCTCAAATGGGGTGAGCGTCCTAAGTTTCTTGAAATCTCAAACAACGTTCTGAGAAACAATCCGTGTTTCAACCGAGTTTTTGGTGTGATTCCAGTGGGTGTATTCAACGACTTCCTTAATACTGTTCCAGGTCTTTTCATCGTGGGCGGTATTTTCGGTACCTTCCTTGGGATTATGAAAGCTCTCCCTGAACTTGGTGGTATGAACCTTGCCGACGTGGAAGGCTCAAAACTGATCATGGATAACTTCCTTTTAAAAATCTCATTCTCAATGTCGACATCGATCGTAGGTATTATCCTTTCAGTAACGATGAGTTTGGCGAATACATTCTTCTCTTGTGAGAAAGTGTATATGGAAACTGTAGAACGTCTTGAAAACGAACTTGATACTCTTTGGAATATGAGCTCTAACAATAAACTTCCTGCTGAAATTTCATCATTCGAAGCAGATCGCGATCCCATCGAAGTCCTCTCGGAGGATTTGATTGCAAAAGAGCTAAATGTGGAAGTTGGCTTTGTGAATCTTATCAAACCAATCAGTAAATGGTGGGGCAAGAAAGAGCATAACAATTCACAAGGTTCAGTTTCTGTATCTGTAGAGAAACCAGCGTCATCGGATGATAAAGCTGCGTAGGAGACATCATGTCACTCATTATCAAGATTTCCCAAAACGGGTCATCGCAGGAATACTTATTCAATAAGCTTGGTCCGATCATCATAGGATCGGACAAGCGTTGTGATCTTCATCTCGATGATCCCCATATTGATGCTAAACTTCTCGAAGTTAAAGTCAGTGGCGGGAATATCTTCATTAAGGAAATTGGTGCCCGCGCCCAGATTTATCTGGATTCGGTCATTCTCCCTTATCGCGAAGAGACAAGATATCGCGAAGGGGATGTGATTTCTCTTAAAGATACTAATTATCAAATCGCTATCCAGAAAGTTAATACAACGGAAGCAATTGAGCCTCCTCCCTTTTTTGAAGGTGAGTTTAAAGAACGTCTGGATCGTATGAACTTCAAGATTCGTGAAAAAGAATCTGAACTTAAGCACCTCGATGAAAAAGAAGAGAAGAAAAAGCTTCAGATCGTTGATCTCGAAGATAAGTATCACCGTAACGCTAATGAGAAGAGTCGTCTGGAAGTGGAAGTGAATTCCCTGAAAACCCAGAAAGAAACTCTCTCTCATGAAGTTCGTAAAACAGTTGAGAAGAACCAGGATACAGAAGATAAAATCATTCAGCTTAAAGACTTCGTAAAACGTCTTGAATCTGAAGAAAGAACCCTTAAAGAAACGATCGTTGCCCAGAACCTTGTTCTCGCTACTCTGAAAGATGAGCGTGAGAAGAAGAGTAAGGACGTTGACCGTCAGAGAATTCTGCTCGCCAATCTTGAACTTGATACCATGAAAGCTGAAGAGGAACTCAAAAACCTCAAAGAAGAATACAACGGTCAGGAAAAAGAGATCATTAACGAGAGTGGAAAAGTTGAAAAGATCCTGAATGCTTCGAAAGAGGCCATGAAGGAAGGCGCGAAGATCCAGAATCATATCGCCCAGGCTCTTAAAGAGAAAACACTCTTAGACCATGAAGTTAAAGACCTTCAAGATTCAGTCCATAAGCTTGAAAACCAGCGAAAAGAGGCCCAGGGTAAACTTCTGGATCTCAAGACAGAAATCGAACACGAAGCTTCGAATGCCGTAAAACTTCGTGAAGAAATCCAGCGCCAGCAGGAAGAAGAGGCCAATCTCAAAGTGATGAATGGCGAACTTCGTGCTGAACTAACTAAAGTGGAAGAAAAACTTTCTTCTAAGAAAAATCAACTTAATCAGATTGATTTTCAGAATCAGGACATCACCAGAAAATTATCAACAATCAACTTTGAGCTTGAGAGATCAAGTCTCAGACTTAAAGATTTGACCTCAGAGGAAAAAGCGCAGGAACTTAAAGTTCTCGCACTTCGTGAGGACTATAACCAGTTTGCCAAAAAAGCTACCGACGATAAGAAAGCCTTGAACAAGGCGATGGATGAGGAGAAATCAAAGCTTCAAATGGAGCTTGAGAATCTTCGTCGTGAAATTGAAGATGAGAAGAAGAACCTTTCACAGACTGAATCGCAGAAGAATCTTACACAAGTAACTCTGGAAGAGATTCATACAAAACAAAGACAGCTCAATAAAGAGAAAATTGCTCTTGAAAACGAGGTAACCGAACTTAAAGCTCAACGTAAGCAGATTGATGCTCAGATCGTTGAACTTAAGAATGATACGATGAAGTTCATGCATGACAAGGATCGTGCTCAACGTGAATTAAGTTCTCTCAAACTGAAACTCCTTGAATGTGAGACTCAGATTAAAGAAAGCCTGGAAGAAGCCCAGGTTGAGATGGAAAACTATAAGAGGGAAGAGAGATCTAAGCTTCTTGCTGAAAAAGAAGTTTATCTCGCTGAAGTTGAGGCTTTCCGCCAGAAATCCCTTATTGAAGTTGAGAATGAATACCGTCGTAAAGAAGATGATATTCACCAGAAAAAACAAATTGCTCTCAAAGAATCGGATGACATTATTCGTGAGGCCAGACGTACAGAAAATATGATCACAGAAGAAGCGAACAAGCGCCTTCGTGCTGCTACAGTTGATGCTCATGAAAGAGAACTTGTTGCTCATAATCGCATCAAAGAAGCCCAGGACTACTTCAAAGAGAAAGAAAAAGAAGCAGATGCCATTATCCAGAGATCACGTCTTGAATCACGTGAGCTTATGAAGAAGACAGAGTTTGAGCTTCAGGATGATCTCGTTAAACGTAAAGCGAAAATCAAGAAGTTCCTTTCCATGAAACAGGAAATGGGACTTGCACATATCCAGCAGATGACGGATCAGCACATGATTCGCATGCGTAAGAATGAAGAACGCGCGAATGAAAAGCTGGAAGACCTTAAACGCAAAGAACTTAAGAAGGTTGCCCGTCTTCGTGAAGAAGAACTTACTAAGCATGCCGAGATGAAAGATGCCGTCATGAATGAACTCAAAGTTCATCGCGAGAAAATGCTTCGTGAAATTCACGAACAACGTGATCGCGAAATGAGTGAGCTGAACAATAAAAAGAAAACAATGCTCGAACATATTAATCAGACGAAGTTCCATTCTCAGAAAGGCTGGGAAGAAGAACTCAAGCGTGAACGTGAAGCGTTTGAACGTACTAAAAAAGACCGTATTCTCAATGCTACACAAGCGGTGATGAACGTCTTTATTTCTGAAACGGGTTCTCAGGGCGAGAAAGAAGCTGCCTTAAAGCAGAAAATTCAGTCGACACTTGCCATGGCGATCGATGGCCAGAATGCTGCTGCCTTGAAAGAAGTGGATCAGATTCTGGATTTCAATCCTACGAACCGTAAAAAAGTTCTTCCGGTTATCCAGAAGTATGCGATTCGTTTTGGTATCCCAGCTGCTGTGGCTGCGATTGTGCTTGCTGACATGGGCGGGATCAGAACAAATCTTGTGAACGTGACGAAGAACCTCATTAAGTCACAGCAAGATGCTTCTGAAGTGTATGTGAATAAGCAGAAGACTGAGTGGAAAGAGAAACACACTTATAATCCGGAACAAACTGTCGGATATAAAAACTCATACGTAGAAAACATCATCTTCACAAAAGACTTCGAGAAAGTGATGGAGAACGAAGAGTTCCAGAATGACTGGATCTTAAAAGTGCATGACTTCATGGTAAAAGACCTGGAGCTTTCGGAAGACATCGCGATTAACTTCATCTCAGCAGAAGGAACTCTGATCAAGGATCTTGCCCTTGCCCGTAAAGACCTTCACCCTCAGTTCCTGGATGTAGGAATGAAGAAGTTAAATGATATGGAAGCGGCTCAACTTGGATGGTTAAAAGAGAAAATCCCTGAACCGGAGAAAATGACCCGATTCAAGGATTTCCAGAAATCATACTTTGATAAGTTTTATGCTGAGAAATTCAACGCTACTAATACTCGTAACGTTGCAGGCGAGAAACCTGAAATCCTTCCTCTGAAGCAATAGTTTTATACTCCTGAATCACGTCTTCCGGCATGACCGGATGACGTGACAGGATCCATAACGATTTTCTGTCTTTCGAACCAACCAGTACATATTCATAATTAGAATCAAGCTTGATGATCGTGTAATCACCTTTAACTCTAAAGAGCCGAGTGAAGAAGTTATTGAATGTAACTTCAAGCTCAGCATTGGTCTTGGTGTTTTTAACAACTGCCTGACCTTTAATGTCTGTAGTTCCTTTGCCTTTTATACATGTATTGAGAACACTAATTTTCTTCTCATTAATCACTTCGTATTCGGCCGTCTGACCTGTGCAATTGCGAGTGAAGAACTGAGGTAGGGCCTCGATCGTGTACCACTTTCCAACATAACGACCGACATCAACGTAGTCAGCTGTTCTAAGAACCTGAGCATGGGCCATGAGCGAAGCAAAAAGGAACATAATTGATATTGTTATTTTCATAGGTTATCTCCGTTGCTTTATTCTTATCAGGCGGGGTATGTAATAGTAATCGACAATACTTAAACAAGTAAAAATCGGTGCTAAAATTGGCCTAACTTATGATTGATTTACTATTAGCTTCGACGGTTATGCTGATTGGTGATTCCCATTCTGTGGGGCCATTCGGTTGGTATCTTGATGAAAACCTTCGCAAGGAAGGTTACAAAGTTGCTACGTACGCTTCTTGCGGATCAATCGGGAAGTGGTGGACAACGCAGCAGAAAACTACTTGCGGATATTACTCGAACGATCTCAATAACAATGTCACAAAAGCCACGACACATCCAACGCCAAAACTGACTTCGCTTCTTGAAGAAGTGAAACCGGATGCTGTCATCATTGAGCTTGGTAGTAACTACGCCAAGACTCCTTCAAATGATTTTGTGATTAATGACATTAAAGCATTTGTGAAAACGATCAAGGACTCTGGAGCATCATGCTTCTGGATCACTGCTCCTGATATGCGCACATTCAGAAACGAGATTCCTCGCTTGGATAAATTAGTTTATGAAGCTGTTGGAAGTGATTGTGTGTTGTTTGATTCGAAGAAAGTGACTTCTTATCCAGTATCTGGTGGTGATGGGATTCACTATTGGTTCAATGCTGGTCTTCCGATTGCGCGTAGGTGGGCCGATGGAGCGTTTGAAGCGTTCAAGGCATCTCAGCAGTAATTACTGCATTCTCTCCGCCATCTTCACTACCTGATCCTGAGTGCATGGATTATTCCCGCACTTGAAACTCACTGCTAGTTTATGGGTTTCAGATCTCCCGCCTTTCTTTTCAGTGATCTCGATATTGTAGTGAGCACCTTTCTCTGGATCCCAGTCAAGACGAAGGCGAGCGTAGCCATTATCGTTTTTCACTTCCCATCCAATTTTTTTCCCGTACAAGGCAGATTTCTCGAGGCGACCTGAATAGGGTTTCCATCCTTCGCCACCCGGTTTTCCAAATCCAAGTTCTTCGAAAGCTGGGAAGCGGTAGGCGACGGTTTTCGCCTGATTGATATCGTGAAGATCAATGGTTGGTTCACGCTTGAGAGCTCGCATATCACGGCTAACTTTCACGAATTTTTTCGTGTTGAGGTAATCAGCGAGCTTGTCGTAATCAAGACATTTTCCGAATGCGGGCAATGAAATGAAGAGAAGGATTATAGCGCGCATGACATGGCCCCTTGAACGACATCAGCTAGATTGTGAGTCGCAAAAGTGTTGAGGTTATCCATCATTCTTGCGGGAAGAGTTCCATTACTCATTCTCTCGTAGAAATTCATCGGAATACCTTTCAATTTTCCAACCTTGTTAAGAAGCGAGAATACTTTTTCAAGACGTGCGATCCTGGTTACGTATTCTTCTAATCGGAAAAGAATTTTTCCGACACCTGCTCCGCCTGCGAGGATTGCAATGGCAGCATCCGCGCCAATTGAACCTATAAAGCTACAGATCATCTGAGTTTTTGTTTCTGCGGGAAGATTGCCAATTCCCACTGCCATCTCTTTTATTTTCGTATCGAAGTTGAGAATGAAATTTTTGAGGTTTTTCATTTCCTGAACTTTCCTGTCCCAGAAAGCTTCCGGATCATTCCAGAGGTTTTTTAAACCCTCTGCCATATCTTTTACCTGGCCGCCAGTTGCGTCCCACACTCCCTGAAGGAATGAACTGATACAGCGAAGGGCACCTTTTCCGAAGGCAGAACCGTAATAGCTCGCCATTTGTTCAAGGCCATTTAAACTTGCAGCACCGTGAATGCCACATTCATTTGAATAGGCCTTCTTCATAGGATTAAGTTCGTGAATGATTTTTTCCCAGACTGAAGTCGTCTTCACATTTTGCTTAACTTCTTCTTCGGTGATTCCAACAAGTGCCATAGATACGTAGGAAGTAGCACCTTTTGGTATTTCAACAATCAGAAAATCTTTACGCTTAAAAATTCGCATCTCTTTCAGTTCACCCGGAACATCGCTTACCACCAGCATCTGGCGATTCAACGAATCGTTCACGTACATTGTGTTGATGCCCATGAAGTTATAAGGGTGCCCTTCTGATACGAGTTCAAGACCCAAAGAAGTTGCAAACTTCAGCTCATCGAAAGCGAGGAGAGTTGAAGAGAAAATTGTTAAGATTAATCCAAGGAATACGCGGAAGATCATGATTCATTTTACCTTGCGAATCATTT
>JBEIQF010000408.1:0-2870 GCA_040376635.1 Halobacteriovoraceae bacterium | reverse complement strand
CTTGGTAAATTTCCCTCGAACAACAATTTTAACAGGACGCTTGTGTGCAATCACTTCAATCTGCTTTAAAGTATGATCGATGTGCTCAACCTGTCCGTAATCGTAGATGAAATAAACATCTGCTTCAGGCAACTCAAAGTTCGCATCAAAAAGATCCTGCTCTTTCAGCTGGCAGCGTGAAAAGCCAAGTTCTTTATAAACACGATTCCCTTCATCAACTCTCGCCTTCACGTATTCATAACCCATGAATGAGTTCTTGATATACAGGCCGCCTATCACAATCCCCATACGACCGTAGGCCGCACCGAGGTCAATGATGTGCTGATAGGGTTTGATCTTGAGCAACTGAAGAATTCGCAGGCACTCTGAGTATGGGGTCTGAAGAGTCTGAAGATCGAGTCCAACCCATGTCTGAACACCCTGATGCAAACTTGGTCCCCAGGTTTCATGCGATCCCTCAGGCTCAAAGCCACGAGCTTCAGCGACGAGCATTTCTTCAATATATTTCAACCTGAAGCCAAGAATCTTATCCACCATGTTTGCATGCTGGCGACGAATAACATCATTTGATTTTGGGGTCGTATAGAATTCAAGATGGTGAGCGAGACGTTTTTTATCAGCAAGAGACAATTGCGAAGTCTCCAGACGCTGGAAGTCTGAAAGAGATTTAAATTCCGTCCTTGGAAATAACTCTAGCTGTAACATGTAGGGTATTATTTCATTTTTTCCGGCGAATAGCCAATTTCCTGAAGTAGGAAGAGAACTCTATCATCGGTAAGATTTTCCACTTTTACGGTCTTATCTTTAAGATTAACTTCAACCTTAACGTCAGATGAGCCCTTAGCTAATTCTGCCTTAATGGCCTTTTCGCAGTGGCCACAAGTCATGTCAGGAACTTTGAACATACCCATAGAGACCTCTAGTGGAGTGATGATTTATCAGGGATGTCCTGATTCTGCTTTTCAATTGTCTCGAGAAACTGTCTTAGCCGCTGGACGCCTGTTATGAGTGCTTCTTCCGCACTATACTGGCGATAGACGATGTCGACGTGCTTAAAAATCTTGTGGGATTCACGAAGAATGATGTCTACCTCGGCGTGAAAATCTTCTTTGACGTGATGAATAGTTATCCGACCAAGAAGGTTGGGATTATTCTCAAGGTCTATGTATTTTTCTACCGGGTAGCTTGTCATAAAACCTAATATATCATCGTTATAAGACCGAAAAGTCAACGTCACTAAAAGGAGTTACTATGAAATTTGTTACACTTGCTGCTGCCCTCATGCTTACTGTTTCTATGGCCTTCGCTCATAACCATGAGAAGAAAAAAACAGGCCACGATAAAGAGCATTCTCACGTTGAAACTGATAAAGTAGATCACGATCATGACGACGCTCACCATAAAGATCATGATCACAAAGCTCATCATCCTGAACACAAAGATGAAGCTGAAACTAAGAAGAAAAAATAATCTTCCAAGGGAGTGAGGCATGCACGCATTACAACAGATGTTTCCAAGCCTCACTCTCTTTTCTGATCTCGACTGGGATGCAGTCACTCACGAATACGAATCTGAATACATTGATCTTTCATTTCCTGAATACCTTCAGCAAAAAGCTCTCGATGGTGATTGCCCACCTTATCTTTTCGAACTCGCTTTTTATGAACTCGCTATCTTCGATGCAAAAACTTCTGATGAACCCTTTCCTTTCAAACCAGGAATTTATTTAAATCCAACTGCTCTCTTTTTGAGCCTTGAATTTGATGTAAAGAAAATGCTGGAAGAAGCTGCGAAGGGAAATATCGAAGTCTATGAACGTCCGCATGTGCTTTGTCTTTACCGGGACAAAAAAGATGTCGTTCATACTATCGAGATGACTGATCAAGAATTAGATCTCTTGCAACATCTTGAAGATGGGCCTCAGACAGACCGTAATTTCATTGAATCAAAACATAATGATGATTTTAAGAAGCTGGAAAAATCCGGCGTGATTCTCGATCTACTTTCAGCTTAATTTTTTAATCTTCGCGACTTCAAGTCCCAAAAGACCAATGTTCTCTTCAGAGAACTTCCACCCAAATTCAGTCGGCATTCCCTTAGGAAAAATTTTTCCAAAAGCTTCGAATTTCCCGGGAGGATTGATTGTCAACGATCCTTCGGTCGTAGCAAGAATGTAGAATCCACCGACCTCCAGCTTTTTCCAGAGCACAGGATCAATTGTCTTCGAATTAAAACAAAGAATCTGATCATATGGTTCTCTCGCAACTTCCACCGGATGAGGGAGATATTCTTTGGCGTACTGATCAAATTTTTTTGGATCTTCATTGTGGGTCATGGCCGCACTCGAGATGATATGCGCTCCAAGTGCACCGAGTGAGCCTGCATTCCTTGTATAAAGGGCCCTGCCCTTCTTCAACATATAAAGACAGAATCCCACTCTCGCATCCACCACCAGAAAGGGAGAAAGCCCGAGAGGATCAGTCAACTCCATCAACGAAGTCATAGAAAACGTTGGCTCCATGTAGAGACAATCATCCGACCAGAAGCTCTGAAGCACATTCTTTGCTGGTAAAGCAGTCGCGAAAGGGTTTTTTACTAAGACTTGCATAGGGTTAAACCGAAAAGATCCACAGTAGGAGTCTATATGATGAAAGGTTTTTTCGTCCTCGCACTTATTGTATCAATTTTTCCCGTTGGCGGACACGCCAAAACAATGGAGCTGAAAAAAAACACACGCTCTATTTTCATCGAGGAAAAAGAAGACTGGAAATTAGGTAAGGATCTTTTTGGGATGCCTTTTATCTACTTCTCCCCTCAGGTGAATGGACAACGTTCTAATATTTCATTCACAGATACAGGTGCAGACGTTG
>JBEIQF010000214.1:0-6074 GCA_040376635.1 Halobacteriovoraceae bacterium | reverse complement strand
TCCAGTCACAGGAAGTTTTGAAACGAAGTTCTTCGCTCCTGCTGCTTCAGCTTCAGGAGTATAGAATTTCAATTCTTCACCGTATGTGAATTTTGTAGCAACTTTGATTCGTCTTTCAATTCCAACGGCGCGATGATCAGAAGTTACTGCCTCTTCACCGACGATAGTACTTGAGAATCCTGTCACTGGCTGGTTCCACACATCGTTAAAGCGATCTACGTCAGCAACAAAACTCTTAGAGTGAATACCAATCATGTTTGAAAGAGCAACGTGGAAAGCTCCAGCGTTTACGTCTTTACAGTCATTGGTATTGGCAACTTCAGGAAGCGGTGGATTCGGGTTAGCATCACGATCATCGCCTTCTCCAGGAACTTTTCCTGAAGCACTACAACGCATTCCAATCTGGGCATAAGTGCCTTTGTAATTATAAGCATCGTGCATGGCCAGAAGACCTTTTACGTCAGATGCACCAAAGGGAACTTTAATTCCATCACGGTTTGTTACAACAACTGGAGATGGCTCAGGATAGTTGGCAGCAGCAAGTGCCCATCCGTGACAGATTCCTTCCCACCAAAGATCTTTCAGGCTGAACTGATTAAGTACTTTTCTTGTGAGGGTATAGTTGTAATCGCCTTGAGCGATATCATAAAGCTCAGAAGGAGAAAGCATACCAATCTCTTTCTGACTCATTTTTTGTAGTTCTTGTTTTGTATGAAGACGATATTTGAATGGCTGAGGATCCGGATGACTCCAACGGTAAGCAATACCGCCTTTGTTTGATGGCCAGTAAGTTTCAGACCAGCCTAAGCGATCATCACCAAGTCTTCCGGACATTGGAAGATTTTCAAATTTTGTGATGACTTGTGTTCCGAGAATTTTATTGAAGTTTGCAGGGTTATTTGCACCATCATATTTTTCTGCCTGAGCAACAGATGCAACGACTAAGAGACATAAAGGAACAATCCGTTTCATTTTTCATCCTTGGTTTGAACTCGACCGAATAATAATCGAAGACATGTATAGCAAACCCGGTGCATGAGACTCAAGACGACAAAATGACACTAACTTCATTTTTGTATTCTGGATTTAAATGCGTGAAATGAAATTCTCAGGCCTAATTTGATTCTTAAGGCGAAAGCAATATTCTGCAATGGTCCATCAACATCGAAACATCTCCTGTAAGAGATGCCCGATGTTAATGTGAAATATTACTTAATGAGGAGCTGATTCGATAGCGAGAGAGATGATCTTAGTGAGCTTTTCAAGGTTCTCATAAGTCACGTTGTGGAAGAGAGCAATTCGCATCTGGTTTCTGCCAAGTTTTCTGTATCCATCGATATCAATCGCTGCATTTTGTTCACGCAGGACTTTGGCAAGATTATCAACGTTATATTTATCATCCACATCAATCGTGATGACAGCTTCTGAACGAAATTGTTTTTCCTGAATGAACGCCGATAGATAAGATTTTGAATCTGCCCAGCCATACATGAGTTCAGCTTTTTTCTTCGCCAGCTCAATTACTTTATCTTCACCAAGTTTATTCATGAGCTTCATCTGCTCATTCATCAGGAAGATCGTTGTGATCGCTGGAGTATTATAAGTCTGATTCTGGCGGGAGTTCTCAATCGCGTGTGTTAGCTTCAAAGATTCAGGAATAAATCTTTCCTGACCGAGCTTAATAATTCGCTTCACTGCTTTCGGAGACATGATGGCAACATACAATCCGCCATCCGAAGCAAAAACTTTCTGAGGAGAGAAATAATAAACATCAATATTGTTAAAATCGACCTTGATCTGTCCTGCACCACTTGTGGCATCAACCATCATCAAAGCATCTTCATTTTTAAGTTTAGGGAGATCCGAGAGCTGAACACCAGTCGAAGTTTCATTCAGGGTACAGCAATAAGAATCGTAACCAGGAACTTCAGTAGGATTGATTCCTTTTCCAAATTCCACTCTGACGTCTTTGGCCTCAATCCATGGCATGATCTTGTGAGATCGGTACCATTTATCAGAAAACTCACCGCAGATGAAATGGCATGATTTCTTTTCAACCAGGTTAAACCCGATCATATCCCACAACAATGTTGCTCCACCATTGCCGAGGACAACTTCATAGTCAGAAGGCAGCTTGAAATATGTACGAATGCCATCTTGAAGCTCTTTCACGAGATTTCTCACCGTGGTCTTGCGATGACTTGTGCCCAATAAATGTTGACCTGTTTTAGACAGGTTTTCCAATGCACTTACCGGAATCAGCGAAGGGCCTACTCCGAAACGTGGGTCTGATGGCATCAATTCCTGAGGGACTTTGAAATTTTCGAACATGGGAGATTCTCCTGGTCACTTCTTGCTCTATGATAGCGAGGACCTCGGAAATTTGGTAGTTTTAAAGGATGTTCCGATTTTTAATATTTCTTCTTTTCTGCAGTTTTTGCAGTGGCGTTATCGCCCAGGATCTTTCGACGCCCAGAGGTGTCCGGAAGGCGCAAGCTCTGCGTCCGCAAAGACCTGTTCCTGAAAAACAAGCAACCGTTTCTCAAAATGATAAAACTATCGAATCATGGATTCTGAATTTCGGAACGCACACAGAATTTTACGATAGCGTTCAAACAGATGATTCAGGTGGAAAACGTAAAATTGATTTCGCTCCTACGATTGGGGCCGGAATGCACATTCCTCTCTCAAACAATAATCTTAACTTTCTTCCTGAGTTGAACTGGGTTCTTCCTCGTTCAGCAGGATCATCGAAGATCATAAAAAACCTTCTCATGTTCAGGGCCGATCTCGGTTACGATCTGGTTGATTGGATGCGCCTGAGACTTGGTACTTCACTCATGTGGCTTAATCAGCATGGTCGTGGTGGTAAGACTCAAGTGAACAACGGAAGTGGTACTTCAACATTCTTTTATCCTGATGAGAACCGCTCGAGCATTAACAACACTCTTGATGTTGGTGTTGAAGGGCGATTTAATGATGAATGGTCTTTGAGACTACAAAGCTACATCTATTCAGTGTTCATTAAAGAGAAAAGACAAGTTTCTTACACCCTATTCGTTACGTATTACTGGGACAGATAGCATGATGAAATATTTTATTTTAGGTCTTCTCATGACATCTTTTGCACATGCATGGACGCTGAATAATAATTTTGGCGCTTCATTCAAGGATAACAATGTAAAAGTCTTTGTTGATGCAGGAACAACGTGTGCAACGAATTCCATTACAGTAAGTGAACTTGAAGGGATGATCGGTCCAGCTGTTGAAAAATTCTGGAACGAAGTTCCGACTTCAAGTCTCAAACTCGATGCCGCCGGATATTCTGAAGCTATCTTCACGATGAACCACGGTCGCCTCTGCTCTCCTACTGATGATGCTTGTATCACTGCTGGTAATGCTGAACCTGATCCAACGAAAAAGCTTATTCCTGCTGTAACCGATATCGTTATTGGATGTAATGACCATCCATCAAATTTTGGTGGTGCTGGGGTTTTGGCAGTGACCGTTCCCAATAAATTCTCAGGCAAAAAAATAGCTGGGGCCGTGATTCTTATCAACGATACTGCTGCGACATTCGGAAATCTATCGAGATCAGACCAGATTGCAGTTCTCGCTCATGAAATTGGTCATGCGATCGGACTTGGGCATTCAGAAGATAAAGCTGCGCTTATGTATTATCGTACCGTGAATCTTCGATCAAACCTCGGTCAGGATGATATCGATGGCGTGAGTTATCTTTATCCAGTGGTTGGTGACCTGTTCGGATTGGTTGAAGGTGGATTACTTGGTGGATGCGCGACGATTACGTTTGACGGGAAAAATCCCCCAAAGGATCCACCATTCGCTCAAATGATAATCACTCTGGGGTTTTTAGTTTTTTGTTTTGAATTACTTCGAAGCTCTAAAGCTCGTTCCGCGCTTCGCGCACTCCGCTTCATACTCTTCAAGAAGAACTTTCTCTTCAGAGTTAAGTAAGTTCATATCGATCAACGCTGGCTCAAAGCCAATGTAGACGAGCGGAACAAACTTAAGCATGTTGGGATATTCAGGGTGCTTAACAACGTAAGCAATATTCTCAAGACGAACACCACCGTAACCTGGAACATAAATTCCCGGCTCAATTGAGACAACTTGTCCTTCTTTCATAGGTACAGTTGATACAGTTGAGATTCTCACTCCTGGCTCGTGCACGTTGATACCAACGCCGTGACCAGTACCGTGATTGTAATCATAACCTTTCTTTCTCATGGCATTTCTAGCAAGGCCATCAAGTACCATACCTTTCGTACCCTCAGGGAAGACGGCAGATTGTAATGCCAGCGTTCCTTTAAGAGTGAGTGTGTACATCTCAATCATTTTTGCTTCAGGCTTCTTCGAAGCATCAGCAAAGAATGTTCTTGTTGTATCAGTTGCCCAACCGCCATCAAAGTATCCGCCTGAATCAAGAAGAATCATGTCGGTATCTTTGATCACGACTTCATCAGATGGATTACCGTAGTGAATGATTGAACCATTTGGGCCAACACCAGCAATCGTATTAAAGCTCTGCTCAACAGCACCCTGCTCTTTGTACTTCACAGTTGTTTCGTTATAGAGATCAAGCTCAGTAATTCTCTTACCTGCCTTGATTCCGTCTTTCACCCATTTGATTGTATTGTAGATGGCCTTATCAGATCTCTTGAATGAAGCAATGACCTGCTGGATTTCTACCGGCTCTTTGATCGATTGGTATTCATACAATCCGCCATTCTTTTCTTTCAGGCGATCTGTTCCGAATACTTTGACAAGCATCCCGAAGTCCTGAGCATTAAGCATGCCAGGATCAAACCACACTTCGTTCAAGTGAAGAGTGTTTTGTAAACGATCGAGTTCTTTTTGAAGATTCGCAAACGGAAGAGCAATGAATTCAAGTCCTGATTCTTTTTTCGCTTTTTCAGAAACCGGAGTTTCAGGAGTAACGAAGACATAAACTTTATCTTTCGTCACAAGGGCTTTCGCGCAGAACACACTCAAGAATGGAAGATGGTAACCACGACAGTTTGTAATCCAAGCAATCGAATCAAGGGCCGTGAGATACATTGCCTGTTTTTCATTCTGGAAAATAGCACGCGTTTTTTCAAGCGTATCACGACCACGCCATTCTCTTGGCACAGTCTGGATTTCCTTGAACGCTGGTAGAGCTTCAAAAGAAATGTGTTGAGCAAGTTCGCCTGTCTCAAGGCCGACAGTTTCCTGCGCGGACCCCGCGAGACGCTTTAAATATCCAAGAGCTGTACGATCAGCTTCATACCCAAGTTTTTTGATTCCAAGTTTCTTAACATCCTGAACGAGTTCCTCAGTTGTTGAAGAATTCCCGCCGATTTTCATGACTTCTACGTCTTTGGCATCAACTTCAAGGTCGGCCTGCTCATGGTAGCGACCATCCACGTAAAGTCTTACTCTTCCGTTCACAGGAACGAGGACTTCTGCCATGGAGCCAGTAAAACCAGTAAGGTAGTAGCGGTGATTGTCCTGAAGAGGGACATATTCATTCAGAAAAGGGTCAAAGCTAGAGACATACATGCCGTCAAGGCCACGCTCAGTCATAACTTTTTTCAGTTTCTCGATGTTAGATTTGATGGTTTGATTTGATAGATCGATCGATTTTTTCATAAAATACCTCTGAAATAAAAATACTCTCGTCTCTGATGCTTGGGAAGGCTTTTCATGAAAATTCAAAAACCAGTCTATTACGGTGACTACCTGCAACTGCCGAAAATCCTGAATGCTCAGGCCCCCGAGAGCACGAAATATGGCGCTGAAGCTCACGATGAGACGCTCTTTATCGTTATCCACCAGGCCTACGAACTTTGGTTTAAGCAGATTCTCCACGAGCTGAATTCAGTCCGCGAAATCATGCAACAGCCATTCGTCCCATCTACTGATCTGGCAACCATCAATCATAGAATTGAACGAGTGACTGCTATTCAACAAATCCTGATCGATCAGATCAACGTCATGGAAACAATGACGTCTCTCGACTTCATGGAGTTCAGGGATTATCTCGTTCCAGCTTCTGGTTTCCAGAGTCT
>JBEIQF010000390.1:0-3021 GCA_040376635.1 Halobacteriovoraceae bacterium | reverse complement strand
TGTGCTCATGATCTGGATCTGAAGAAATAATTCACTCAGATGATGAATATGGCTCTGGTGAATTAAAGCTAAATGTTTTATATAAGTAACATGCAAAATTTCGAAAATCGTCGTGACCGTTTTGAACTCTTCAACAGCATGGAGAGTCCGCTATTAAATATTACGT
The DNA here is from genome assembly GCA_040376635.1 of Halobacteriovoraceae bacterium. GTDB lineage: Bacteria > Bdellovibrionota > Bacteriovoracia > Bacteriovoracales > Bacteriovoracaceae > Peredibacter. Next base: position 2,855 of record JBEIQF010000390.1, on the reverse strand, counting down.
TTAATCTGACTGTGCCGGATTTTCGGGATTATTGTAAGAGAGTAGGTCACCCACCATTTCATTTTTTTCTCTACACGATTTTCAAATCTCTCATGCAGGTTGAGAATTTTCGTTACCGTATCTACAAAGATGAAGTGATTAAGATTGATCGTTTGATTCCTTCTTACACTGTGATGAACCATAATCAGGTTCTGAACTTCACACGTTTTGAGCATAGTGATGACATCACCACGTTCATCAAGCGCAGTCTTGCTGCCAAAGAAGAATCGACGAATGCTGATAAGCTTTTGCATTCGGCAACAGAGTTCAGTGAACGCGAGATTAAGGATTATGTTTTTGTCACAAGCATTCCATGGCTTGATTTCACTCAGATTCAGCATCCGGTTTATCAATTCAAATCGGCCGATATCCCTTCAGTAGCTTGGGGCAAGTTCCGCTCAGAAGCGAATGGAATGATGTCGATGCCTTTTTCAATCCAGGCGCACCACGGATTTGTAGACGGTTATCACTTTCACTTACTCTCTGAAGAAATTGCGAATCAGATAAAAATTTTGATGAGCAAATAAACATTGGCGACAAGAGCGATGGCATAGAATATCGCGCGTGCCATGACGTTCCCGATCGCATAACTGACATAATGTCCAATTCGACAGGCAACATACGTCACTGAAGCGATTGTTGTTGAATGTTCAAATCTATTCGTTAAACCAAGTAAAATGACGGCAGCAATGAACGCAGGGAAATTATCCTTCAGATTGTTATGGGCCCGTTCGCATCTGGCCGCCCAACCATCAAGCGCTTTGCCTTCAACCGGTCTGCGGTTTGAAAAAATCCATTTAACTCCGTAAGTTTGAAACTTACCCATACTGGCCGGTAACCAGGCAACAAGAAAGAGAAGTGAGAGGAAAGCGAGGGATTGGTATTCAGGTCTCATAAAACTACTTTGTTAAGATGGTTAGTTCGAGCATGGGCATGAGGTTATTTACACTGTCAGAAACATCTTGCACTGAAGAATTCGTTTTTTCTTCTTTAACTGAAAGGGTGTGATAATGAATGGCCGCTCCGAAACCAATCAGACGAGAAAGTCTGAATCTGTATCCAAGACCAAAGCCCATAGATGAGCCTGAGATATCGTGACTCACGCCGGCCTTGTCACGTTCACCTCTCGCATATGGATTCCATTCTGCAGAGAAATAGAGATTATAGTTGTCGTTAACAAACCACTGAAGACGAGGTCCCATTTCAAGCATAGAGTAAGTATCTTCTTGTGCCGATCCTTGTTGAATCGTTGAACTCCACGAGTTGATGTTCCAGCCAAAAAAGAGAGTCTTTCTTGAATTCACTGACGCTGCGATAAATGCTTTGTTGAATGTTCTGCTTTCTTCAAACTTGCCGCTACTCGAATTATCTTTTTGCGATGAATAGTTCAATCCATACTGAAGAAGAAAACTCGCGTGAGCAGAAATCGGAAGTGCCAGAATCAAAGCGATCAGAAGACGCATAGTAGCCCTCAAAGATATATTTTTTTTAAATTTTCCCATAGTTTTGAACCCCGTCAAATAGGAAGAAGGTGCATGTTCAAAAGAGTCCAGTATTGGGGATTAAGATAAAATCAAGAAGCAACTCCGTTCTGAGAGGAGTCTAATTTAGACTGACGGAGGTTCATATGGCATTTGAGGATAAAACCGGACAACGTATTCCTATGGTGACTTTCAAGATTCGAGAGGACTACAAGTGGGTCACGAAAACCTCGAATGATATCTTTAGGCATAAAAGGGTGGTGCTTTTCGCTCTTCCCGGAGCTTTTACTCCCACATGCTCGAGTGTTCATCTCCCCAGATATAACGAGTTATATGATACCTTTCGGTCCTATGGAGTGGATGATGTCGTCTGTCTTTCCGTCAATGATAGCTTCGTCCTGAATGAATGGAAGAAGGCCGAAAAAGCCGACAAGATTACCATGCTTCCTGACGGTAACGGTGAGTTCTCCCGCAAACTAGGTTTTCTAGTGAATAAAAGTGACCTGTGCTTCGGAGAGCGAAGTTGGCGCTATTCGATGATCGTTGACGACGGAGTTATTGAAAAAATGTTCATTGAACCAGAAGATGATGATGATCCTTATGGTGAATCCAGTGCAGAGAAAATGTTAAAATATTTAAATCCCGATGCTGACCTTCCGGATTCTGTAACGGTCTTTACTAAGAGAGGTTGTGTTTACTGTGCCCGTGCCAAAGAAATGCTCCAGCAGAGGAAGATCCCTTATGAGGAACTGGTTTTAAATGAGCACTTCTCCATCAAAACGGTAAAGGCTCTTTCAGATACCACAAAGCTTCCTCAAATCTTCATTAATGGGCAACACATAGGTGGGGCAGAAGACCTGGAGAAGTTCTTTGAAACTAAAGATATCCCCGCTAAAACTGTAAACTTTTTTCGTGATCAAGGGCAAGAAAGTATCATTTGAGAGAATTTAAATGATCCTTGATGGCCTTGCCACTCGGCAGGGCCAGAACTTTCTTCGCCAGCAATTTACTCTTCTCAAACTCCATCTCACGAATCATCTTTTTCGTTTTAAGAATACTTCCAGGCGCCATGCTGAAATGAGTAAGTCCCATCCCTAGAAGGATTTCTGTCAGAGCTTCATTCGCTGCCATCTCTCCGCACATAGCGACTTCAATTCCATGCGCTTCACCGGCAGTGATCGTCATCTGAATGAGTCTCAATACACCCGGGTGGAAAGGATCATAGAGGTTGTGAATGTTTTCGTTCATGCGATCAACAGCGCAAACATATTGAATAAGATCATTGGTGCCGATGCTGAAAAAGTCCACATGCTGGGCAAGCAGATCTGCCATGAT